>NZ_VPDK01000079.1:0-2715 GCF_013417725.1 Acinetobacter sp. YH12233 | reverse complement strand
CTTCCACATCCAACCTATCAACGTCGTAGTCTTCAACGGCTCTTTAGGAGACATAAAGTCTCGGGGAAATCTTATCTTGAGGTAGGCTTCCCGCTTAGATGCTTTCAGCGGTTATCCCTTCCGAACATAGCTACCCGGCGATGCGACTGGCGTCACAACCGGTACACCAGAGGTTCGTCCACTCTGGTCCTCTCGTACTAGGAGCAGATCCTCTCAAATTTCCAGCGCCCACGGTAGATAGGGACCGAACTGTCTCACGACGTTCTAAACCCAGCTCGCGTACCTCTTTAAATGGCGAACAGCCATACCCTTGGGACCTGCTTCAGCCCCAGGATGAGATGAGCCGACATCGAGGTGCCAAACACCGCCGTCGATATGAACTCTTGGGCGGTATCAGCCTGTTATCCCCAGAGTACCTTTTATCCGTTGAGCGATGGCCCTTCCATACAGAACCACCGGATCACTAAGACCTACTTTCGTACCTGCTCGACTTGTGGGTCTCGCAGTTAAGCGCGCTTTTGCCTTTATACTCTACGCGTGATTTCCGACCACGCTGAGCGCACCTTCGTACTCCTCCGTTACTCTTTAGGAGGAGACCGCCCCAGTCAAACTACCCACCAGACATGGTCCTCGCTCCCGATCAGGGAGCAGAGTTAGAACCTCAATATTACCAGGGTGGTATTTCAAGGACGGCTCCATGGCAACTAGCGTCACCACTTCAAAGCCTCCCACCTATCCTACACAAGTAAGATCAAAGTTCAATGTCAAGCTGCAGTAAAGGTTCACGGGGTCTTTCCGTCTAGCCGCGGGTACACCGCATCTTCACGGCGAATTCGATTTCACTGAGCCTCTGCTGGAGACAGCGCCGCCATCATTATGCCATTCGTGCAGGTCGGAACTTACCCGACAAGGAATTTCGCTACCTTAGGACCGTTATAGTTACGGCCGCCGTTTACTGGGGCTTCGATCAAGAGCTTCGCTTACGCTAACCCCATCAATTAACCTTCCAGCACCGGGCAGGCATCACACCCTATACGTCCACTTTCGTGTTTGCAGAGTGCTATGTTTTTAATAAACAGTTGCAGCGGCCTGGTTTCTGAGGCTGCCAACAGCTCAAGGAGCAAGTCCTATCACCGCCGGCAGCGTACCTTCTCCCGAAGTTACGGTACCATTTTGCCTAGTTCCTTCAGCAGAGTTCTCTCAAGCGCTTTGGTCTACTCGACCTGACCACCTGTGTCGGTTTCGGGTACGATTCCAGTGTAACTGAAGCTTAGAGACTTTTCCTGGAAGTATGGTATCAGCCACTTCACCAGTAAACTGGCTTGCTATCAACTCTCAGCATAGAGCACCCCGGATTTGCCTAAGATGCATGCCTACAGTCTTCCACCTGGACAACCAACGCCAGGCTGACTTAACCTTCTCCGTCCTCTCATCGCATTACACTGAAGTATTGGAATATTAACCAATTTCCCATCGACTACGCCTCTCGGCCTCGCCTTAGGGGTCGACTCACCCAGCCCCGATTAACGTTGGACTGGAACCCTTGGTCTTTCAGCGAACGGGTTTTTCACCCGTTTTGTCGTTACTCACGTCAGCATTCGCACTTCTGATACCTCCAGCAGACTTCTCAATCCACCTTCATCGGCTTACAGAACGCTCCCCTACCACTTGCAATAAATTGCAAATCCGCAGCTTCGGTACATAGTTTTAGCCCCGTTACATCTTCCGCGCAGGCCGACTCGACTAGTGAGCTATTACGCTTTCTTTAAAGGGTGGCTGCTTCTAAGCCAACCTCCTAGCTGTCTATGCCTTCCCACATCGTTTCCCACTTAACTATGATTTAGGGACCTTAGCTGGCGGTCTGGATTGTTTTCCTCTTGACTACGGACGTTAGCACCCGCAGTCTGTCTCCCGGATAGTACTCATTGGTATTCGGAGTTTGCATCGGTTTGGTAAGTCGGGATGACCCCCTAGCCGAAACAGTGCTCTACCCCCAATGGTATTCGTCCGAGGCGCTACCTAAATAGCTTTCGGGGAGAACCAGCTATCACCGAGTTTGATTAGCCTTTCACCCCTATCCACAAGTCATCCCCTGGCTTTTCAACGACAGTGGGTTCGGTCCTCCAGTTAGTGTTACCCAACCTTCAACCTGCTCATGGATAGATCACCCGGTTTCGGGTCTATACCCAGCAACTAAACGCCCTATTAAGACTCGATTTCTCTACGGCTCCCCTATGCGGTTAACCTCGCTACTGAATATAAGTCGCTGACCCATTATACAAAAGGTACGCAGTCACCACACAAAGTGGCTCCCACTGCTTGTATGCATGCGGTTTCAGGATCTATTTCACTCCCCTCACAGGGGTTCTTTTCGCCTTTCCCTCACGGTACTGGTTCACTATCGGTCAGTCAGGAGTATTTAGCCTTAGAGGATGGTCCCCCTATATTCAGACAAGGTTTCACGTGCCTCGCCCTACTCGACATCATCATATCAGCCCTTTCGTGTACAGGACTATCACCCACTATGGTTGCACTTCCCAGAGCATTCCACTAAAACTGATATGACTTAATGGGCTGTTCCCCTTTCGCTCGCCGCTACTGAGGGAATCTCAATTGATTTCTTTTCCTACGGATACTGAGATGTTTCACTTCTCCGCGTTCGCCTCATAAACCTATGTATTCAGTTTATGATACCGACCTTATAGCCGGTGGGTT
>NZ_VPDK01000078.1:0-2912 GCF_013417725.1 Acinetobacter sp. YH12233 | reverse complement strand
TAATTAGGCAATATTTACCTAAAGGGATTGATTTAAATCAGGCAGATCAGCATTATTTAAATCAAGTTGCCATGTCACTGAATACTCGTCCTAGAAAAGCGTTAGATTGGCTTACACCATTAGAGAAGTTTGCTCAGCTTGTTGATTATCATAAGGCTTTTGAAACTGTCGCACCTCATGTTTGAATTCGCCCCCTTTCCTTTTAAGCGATGAGCAGCACTGCTGCGCAAGGGAGAGGTAAAAGCCCCTCCTTTGCAAAGGAGGGGTTGGGGAGGATTCAAGAACTGACAAATAATCTAACTTTAATCCCTCCTAACCTCCCTTTTAGAAAGGGAGAAACTCTAAAGAAATTACCAATAATTCTCTACCGCAATATTTCCTTCACCACGACGGTTCATAGTCAGGCCACGTGCTTTTAGCGCTTCTTTGGTATCTTCAACCATTTCCGGATTACCACAGAGCATCACGTGACTGGTTTCAGGATTAAGCTGAAGTCCTGCTGCCCGTTCAAGTTTCCCATTTTCAATCAGGATCGGTAAACGATGGTGAAGTGCTGCTTCAGGATCACGAGTAATGATTGGAATAAATTTAAAGCCAGTATGATCTTCGCCAAAGGTCTCGGCAATTTCCTGAATACGGTCGACATAAGCCAGTTCGTCTTGCGTACGGACGCTATAAACCAGGTTAATATGTTTATATTTATTCCAGATTTCAAAGTCTTGCAGCATGGATAAAAATGGTGCCAGACCTGTACCTGTGCCAAGCAGCCATAAATCTTGTGGCAATGGCAATTGATAACGTGCCAAAGTCAGATAACCATAGGGAATTTTCTCTAAGTAGAGTTCATCGCCTACTTTAAGATGTTGTAAATTCGAAGTAAATTTCCCTTCCGGAACCACAATCGAAAAAAATTCCAGCGTTTCATCAAAAGGCGATGACACGACTGAATATGCCCGAACGACCAGTTCATCCCCCACTTTCAAGCCAATACGCGCAAACTGTCCTGCCGTAAACTTGAAATGCGCAGGTCTGGTCATGGTGAAACTAAACAGCGTATTGGTCCAACGGTGTACAGATAAAACCTTTTCTAAGCTAAATTTTTCAATAGACATGATTCAAACGTGGCATCAAAGACTATGCTCATGGTAGCATGACAGCATAATTTATTAATATTTTTTAAATGTTAAGGCTCTATTCATGCGCATGACTTTACGCCAGTTGGCTGTTTTTGTAGCAGTTGCTCAAGAAGGCACCGTCACCAAAGCCAGTGATGCAGTCAAACTCACCCAAAGTGCGGCGAGTATGGCTTTAGCAGATTTAGAAGATGGTCTTGGCGCGCCTTTATTCGACCGTCTTGGTAAGCGTTTACAGCTCAATGACTTAGGTCGTTTTCTTCTCCCGCAAGCTCTTGAAATCCTTGGCCGCTGTGAAGCTTTCGAGCAGGCAGCCAAAGGTGAACTGCAAAGCATTGACCTTCGTCTCGGTGCGACGCTGACCATTTCCGACTATCTGATGCCAGATCTGATGGCGGATTTCCTGAAAATCCAGCCACAGGCTCACTTGCAACTGCAGGTCGGCAATACCCGTCAAATGATCGAAGCCGTAAATCAGTTCCAGCTAGATTTGGCCCTGATTGAAGGTTCTTGCCATTTACCACAACTGCAATGTATTCATTGGCGCGATGATGAACTGGCAGTATGCTGTGCGCCGGATCATCCTCTAGCTCAGCTAAACCGTCCGCTCACTGCTGAAGATTTTAAATCGGTTGAATGGATTTTACGTGAAGAAGGTTCAGGAACTCGTGAAGTCTTTGATAATGCCATTTTAAAAGATGTACCTGATGCCAATATTCGTCTGACTCTAGGTCATAATGAAGCGATTCTGAAGATTGTGGCAGGTGGTTTAGGGATGTCCTGTATTTCCAAGCTGGCGATTGAACCTTTGCAGGAAAAAGGTCAACTGGTCATTCTGAATACTCCATTCTGGTCACTCACCCGTCCTTTATTTATGCTGGTACACCGCCAAAAATATCAAGGACCAGGTCTTAAAGCCTTTATGAAATTCTGTGAAGCATAAATTTCACTTTCAATAAAAAAAAGCGCCTTTTGGCGCTTTTTTTTATTTACCGATGTCCAAATTGGCTTTCACATGGGATCCCATCGCCATCACCATCCATTTTGGTATTTGGACAATTTCTTAAAAAGTATAAAGCTTCTTCATATGAACTCATTTGACTACAATGCTGTCGTCCATCACAGCTAAAATTCTGCTGTACTTGTGGTTCTTCAACTATACGTTGCACTTCTACTGGCTGTATTCTGCTGCTTTGCCAATCCTGATATTTGTTATAAACCGCATAGGCTAAGCCAATCATAATCAGAAATCCAATGTAAGTGCTAAAGCTACTTTTCTTCTCTTGAGATTGTTTTCGTTGAGTAATACGAGGCTTATTTTCTAATGCTCGTGACTGAGGCGTATGTCGAGGGGTTTCCGTTTTGAGATCCAAACGCACAATATTGTCTGCTTTAAACTTGCCTGCATCCTGTACTTTGAGAAACTTTAACCTTTCCCCAACTTTTGGTGGCACATTCTTATTTGGAAAGTCTTTAATATGGAAGAATAAATCTTTTGACTCACCCGCTATCTCAATAAAACCAAAACCTCGTTCTTCGTTATAGGTCTTGATCTTCCCCTCTAAAAACATAATTCACTCTATTGTTTGATATTTTTAACTATTGTATTCAAAAAGCGTTTTTAATTCTAAAAATAAAAAAGCACCGTAAGACATTGCTGTCCCACAATTTTTCACAAGAGGAAGCTCAAATGAGCTTCCTCTTGTTTTATGGGTATTTTATCGGGTGAAAATAAAGCTTTTAAAGTTCTTCTTTCAAACAAATTCACTTGAATTATTC
>NZ_VPDK01000077.1:0-3192 GCF_013417725.1 Acinetobacter sp. YH12233 | reverse complement strand
TTTAACATCCAAATCCATAGTATTTTCCAAATAAAGTACATCGTTTAAGACAATACCTTTTAACCAATAAAAGTTCAAAGTTTAATTGTGTACTTTAATACTTGGCGTTTGTACTTTTTTAACTTGGCGTTTGTACTTTTTTAAGTGCTTTTAACTTGGCGTTTGTACTTTAATACTTGGCGTTTGTACTTTTTTAAAGTCTGAAAGCTATGTCTAGCAAGGTCTGTAGAGGGGCGAAAAGTCTTTAAAAGCTTTTTAAAAGCTAAAAAAGAGAATCAAAGGCAAAATCAAAGGCTATGGCACTCGCTTCGCTCGTGTCTTTTCAAGAGCAAAAGCAAAAGCAAAAGCGTTACTAATGCATTCGCTATGCTCATGCTTTTTTAAGAGCAAAAGCATCAATACTCCGCTCGTAGACACTCGCTAACTCTTTGGGTCGATAAACGTATAGATATAGCGTTGAAAGCATTGCTACATCTGCGATTCATCTGTTTTAAAAAGCAAAAGCGGTTTTCCAGAGGGGGGAATAAGCGAATTTTCATTGTGTCGCTCGTAAACACTCGCTAAAACGCTCTAATTTGCGTTCTAAGAGGTTTTTATTATCTCAACTATACTTTCATGCATAAAACACCAAACATGGCTAAAAACCCCATTTTTTTGCGTTTAAATGGGTGTTATGAGGGTGAGTAGTCGTTATCATTGGCGTTATCAGGTTTTTTAGGCTCATTTTTTCGCTGTTTTTCTAATTCTTGACGTCTTAAAAGTGCCAAACGTTCTTTTTCCTGCTTTTCTTGCTCAGCCAGTTGTTTTTTTTGTTCGTGCTCTAAGTGTAATTGATTGCGAAGTTCACGTTGTTGGTTAAATCTTTCTTGTTCTTCCTGTCTTTTTAGGAATCTATGATGTTCAAGTGCTGAATCAAAATTATCTTTTAATTTAGCAACTTGCTTATTAAATTCTTTCTCAAGATTTGGATGATTATATTCGTTGATTATGTCTAAATATGGCTTTGCTCGTTGCTGAACCTCATCGAGTGTTTTTTTGGTATCAGACAGTTCTTTTTTTAATTTTTCCGTTTGACTAGCCAGTGCATTCGCTCGGTCAAATCGTGGCGCAATTTGATCAAATATCTGATCAATCATAGCGTTTGCGACTCTCTCACCGTAGGCATTTTTAGATTCAAAAAACTCAGGTTCAGGCACTTCATAGGTGAGTCCTTTTTCAATGCCTGGTTCATTCTCGTAATTGTTCAATTTTTCATAATATTCTTGAATAGACGTATGTTTTGCCTTGCTCCCTTGGATCCCTCGATCTAGTCCTAAATCTTTTACTTCAACTGCAAAATCAGTCTGCATTTGTGAAAGTGTATGTCGAGATCCACCGATATATTTTTTAGCATTCAATCGCCCCGTTTCTTCGTCCACTGGAACAACGTAGGCGACAAGGTGAGGGGTTGTTTCATCACGGTGAATGGTGGTGCTGACGACATTATTTTTACCATATTTATTTTCAAGCCATTTTTTCGACTGCTCAAAAAATGCGGTTTCTTTTTCAGTTCCCCAGCCATCCCACTCCGGACTCGCTGTAATCAAATGTTCAATACACAAAACCGCATCTTTACGTCTTTTTTCAGGAATACGATCACGAATAGCGGTCATACATTTTTCGTTGGTATCCAAGGCATGTTCATTCAAATGTGTACGAGCATCATCGGCATTTAACGTTTCTCGATTGCGATAATTATGCGAAAGACTGCCTCCAACATCGGCAAATGATTTGAGTTTCTGAATACGCAAAATAGCAAATGACATGGGCGAAATCCGACACCGCAAAAAACACACGATAGCAGAGCTTTTTGAGCTTTGCGATAGCGAAGTGGACTCACTCCACTTTCAAAGCACCTAAAGGTACATTGAAAGTTCATGAGTAAGGGGAATCCTCCCCTTAACCCTTGACAACCTTTCAGGTTGTATAAAGCATTTTCTTGATTCGATAGATTCTATTTTCTAAACCCACGATACTTTTTTGAAGCCGTTCGCTATATGCTTTTTTTTGAAGATCAGAAAATTCTTTAAGCTCGTTTTCGAGCTGCTCAATTTTTTCTTGTAGCAAAACTTGCCTTTCAAACTGAGTGATTTTTTTCTCAAACATCATTTCGATTTAAATCCTAATTTTGCTAGATGGGGAAGCAACGTTTTTTGTTTTTCAGAGTCTTTGAGCATCGAACGAATACGAGCAATAAATGGTTTCATATCTTCGCCTGCATGTGCCATCTTTTGCACTTCAGGGAGTTCTGAAAGTTTACTGCTAAACGTATCAAGTTGAGATTCTGTCATTTTGTGGAATAGGTCAGGTGTATTTGGATCTCGTCCTGTTTCTATAACTTTGGGCTTTGGTTTTTCTTTGACAGTGAACTTAAAGCCAACCACGGAACGCCCACGTTTCACATTCTCATAGCTTAGGTCTATGTCGGTGTTGGCTGTGATCTCGTCCAGTGATGGCTTAATTACACGTTTTTTTAGGTTGCTTAGGTCTTGATAGGATTCAGGCAAGCCCAACTGCTGAAATAATTCGTCTAGGCTGATTTGAAAACCGCCCATTGTTTGGTGTTTCTTAGCCAAGTGATAGAAGTCTAGCGAGTAGTCTTTTTTTAGCCGTAAAACGACCTCTTTTTTATACTTGGTATAAGGGTTTAGGGCGTCAAACTCTCTAAGTAATAGAAGTACTTCATCTGTAAAATATAGTTCTGAACCGCCTTGCCCTGCCTTATAAATCACCTTGTTTAGCCAACGCATTTTTACCCTGTCACCCTCAGCATTGGTGTAACCAAAGAACCGAGTAAATAGGCGTTCAGATGCCAATTCTAAAGCTGTATAAGCCGTTGATAAGTCAATGCCACACTCCTTTGAAAAGTCACTCGAAGATATAAAAATAGGATCATTGCTTGATATTTTTGTGGTTCTTGCCAAAGGGGTTGCCATGATAAATAAACGCTTTTCATCAAGGGACATACCTCTAAAGCATTCAACCACTCTATTTTGTAAAACTATCCAGTCTTTGGGATAGTGTTTTTTAACATCCAAATCCATAGTATTTTCCAAATAAAGTACATCGTTTAAGACAATACCTTTTAACCAATAAAAGTTCAAAGTTTAATTGTGTACTTTAATACTTGGCGTTTGTACTTTTTTAACTTGG
>NZ_VPDK01000076.1:0-3585 GCF_013417725.1 Acinetobacter sp. YH12233 | reverse complement strand
ACTTCATGTACAACCATCATTTTAAAGGCGAAGCTATAATCACGTTGTGTGCGTTTAACTCGTTGTTCTTGTGCATGTTCCATAAAATAAGTCTCTTAAGGTGTAAACTTATTTCAGGACGGGACAAGTCTTAAAACAAAGAAGCCTCTGCACAAGCAGAGGCTTTTTTTCTAATGCGCTGGAATTTCTTGTCGTTTTTACGAGTTTCTGGGATAAATTCATTTTGTTTATCTCTATGAATTTATCTCTTTCTTGTGCTGCATATTATAGAGTGTTTTGCGGTCTTTGTAAACCGATGATTAAAAAATCGGTTAATTAAATCATTTGTTTTTTAAAGATTTATTTTTAAATGTTTAAATATGACGAGAGTTTAAGTCACTCTATATAAAGACGTTTTTTGCTATTCAAAAAATGTAATTTATTTGTAAAGTTACGTTAACTCAGACTTACGAAAAAAAAGTATTCTGGAAGATTTTAATAACCTATTTGCCGAAAGCATGGTTCATAATTTCTTTTAGTTTTTCAATGACGGATGATCAGATTGGATATCGCAGTAATTGGTAGTGGCATGGCTGGACTGGCTACTGCCAGAATTCTTCAGGACGCAGGACATCGCATTACTATTTTTGAAGCGCTTCAAGGTCGCGGCATGGACAGTCATAGTCTCGAATTTGAAGGAGGCCTCATTGACGCACCTTTACGTGTGATGAATCCTTATCTGTGGAAAAATACCTTAAGTCTGGCGACTCATCTGGGCATTAAAACTTACCCGGTACGTACCTATATGGCCTGTAGCTGGCTGTTTGAAGACCGGGTAGAAACCTGGCTAACCACGTCACGTAGCCGGATTGGCAATATTCCGATTATCAATAACCGCAAAGGCATCCAGCAATATGGCTGGCGTCTGGTCA
The DNA here is from genome assembly GCF_013417725.1 of Acinetobacter sp. YH12233. Lineage (NCBI taxonomy): Bacteria > Pseudomonadati > Pseudomonadota > Gammaproteobacteria > Moraxellales > Moraxellaceae > Acinetobacter > Acinetobacter sp. YH12233. Next base: position 2,674 of record NZ_VPDK01000076.1, on the reverse strand, counting down.
AAGGTTTGCTGCAGCTTAAAACAGCTTTGGCAAAATTCTTTAAATCTAAAAATCAGGACATCAGCCTGGCAGAATTTATCAATCGCAATGAGATTGAAGAAGTGTTCTGGCATGGTGCGGTGATGCCGGTGCTGTATACCATCTGTACCTGTAATCCAAAAACCATTGGTGAATGGCCAGCCAAACCGCTATTGATTTTCCTGCGTCAGCTAACGGATGGTGATGCCTTGTTACGTATGCAGGGCGGTACTCCGGCTTTGGTAGACAAGCTGATTGAAGGCATTCACATTGAAAGTGGTGCACCAATTGTCTCAGTGAAAGAGCAGGGCGACAAAGTACTGGTAGAAAATGCAGCGGGTCTGTCGAAAACCTTCGATCGCGTGGTGGTTGCGACACCAACCAATCATATTGATGAATTCCTGGATCATGAACAGTTTGGCCGTGATATCGAGCTGTTAAAGAAATTCAAATTTGAACAGGGTGAATTGGTCATTCACCGCGATAGCAGCGTGATGCCACCGAAACGTAAGGATTGGGCTGTACTCAGCTATATGATGGATCGCAAGTTTACCCGTCAGCAATTTACGGTTTGGCTGAATGCGGTTGAACCGAGTCTGGTGGGTAAATCACCAGTATTCCAGACCTGGCGTCCTGTGACTGAGATTGATCCGAAAAAAGTGATTTCATCAGTGACCTTGACCCGTGCGGTGGTGGATGCTAATACCATCGCCCTCAATAAAGAATTACAGCATCGTCATCTGGAAATGAACCGTAAAGTGTTCTACTGCGGCTCATGGTCATCGGACGGTTTACCAATCTTGGAATCTGCAGTGACTTCTGCCATGAAAATTGCTGCAATTATGGGGGCACCGTTGCCATTTGAAGGACTTAAACCTAAGATCGAGGTAGCACCCCAACTCGGTTATTGATTGATGCAATGGTTTCAGGCACTTCGTCAGCGTCTTCCTCAACATAAATATGCAATTGATGCTTCGTTGCTGGGAGACCAGTCGCAGTTGCCTTGGAGCAATCTGGGTTATTGGCGGGAAGGGCAGCAGGATTATGTAGCTGCCTGTCGAACTTTGGCCGACCATTTGGCAGAAATGGTCGGTTTAAATTCAAAGGATAAATTGCTGGATCTGGGCTGTGGCCAGGGTGCCAGCCTGTTGCACTGGCAGCAACACTATCAGGTGCAATATCTGGCCGGTGTAGAACTTCAGCCTGCTTGTGTGGCGAATATTCAGCAACATTTACCTAATCTCAATGCCATCTATCCGGCTTCTTTCCTGCGTTTAAAAGACATGCATTTTTCCCAGCGCTTTGATGTGGTGCTATGTCTGGATGCTGCCTATCATAGTTCCGTTCCCGAACTTCTAGATCAGGTACGCAGTGTTTTGAACACCAATGCACGGATTGGCTTTCATCATCTGATCTTGTCTGAAAAATGGAACAGCTTGAATGCGCTGCAAAAGCGTAAATATCAGTTTCTGCTGAAATCCGCCGATGTCAATTTAAAAAACCTGATGTTGAAAAATGAGCTTTATCATTGTCTGGAAAATTTTGAATTTAAGAATATTCAGATTGAAGATCTGTCCGAAGCGGTATTTTCAGGTTTTGCTGATTATGTAACGCAGAATTTAAATTCAAAGGACTTGAAACAGAAAGGCAAAAGACTGGATCAGTTTAAACTTCAGATGACGGCAAAGCTTTGTCGGAAGTTATATCAGGATGGGATCGTGCGATATGTACAGGTGACAGCGCAGGCGATCTGAAGACTAGAGACAAGCTAGATAAAAATACCAAGTCCAGAAACATCAAAGCCTCACTAAAAAGCGAGGCTAAGAAAATGGTGCCGGCACACGGATTCGAACTGTGGACCTACTGATTACAAGTCAGTTGCTCTACCAACTGAGCTATGCCGGCGTTGTGGAGTGCATTTTACAGATTTTTCTTAAGGGCGCAAGCCAAAAAATAACCGTTCAATCTTATAACCAATTTTTTATTGCTGATCATTGAATCATCTTCAGTCAGGCATCTACATTTAAATCATGAAATTGCCCATATCAGTGATATGGGCAAGGATAAGGGGTTGATATTTAAAATCTATTATGAGTGAGTTAAAAGGGAATTATCTGCTTTTGAGTATCCGATCCAGGTCTTGTGCGCATTCCTCTAAAGTAAAGGCCATATCAAACTGCATTTGAGGTTTGAGTTCTTGAGCAAGACTTCTCCACTGTTCAATTAATTTTAGGGCTTTTTGAATCTTATGTTTGTTGACGTCTTTGGCAATGGTTGGGGTATAACCACCGCGTTTGGCATTTTTTATCTGTTTCATGTAGTTTGCGCTGTTATTCATGTCCACTCTCCGAATAGCAGTGTTTCCACTTTTTTCTAACCCAAATAAGGAAGACTCAAGCAATAACGTTTTCTATCTTTTGGTTTTTATTCTCCTTTTATCCTGTTTTGATTCCACCATAACATAGCGATGATGACAATGAAATTAAGCTATTTTTATGCCAGTTTTAGTCTCCATCATATAAATAAACTAGGCTCTAGACTAGCAAAATGATTATGTTAGTCTAGAATCATGATAGAAAACAGTAAATTAAGTCACTACAAGATTAAAAAAATTATTCAATGCTTTTGTGTTGATATTCCTGCTTCCAAAACAGCC
>NZ_VPDK01000075.1:0-3743 GCF_013417725.1 Acinetobacter sp. YH12233 | reverse complement strand
TCAGGAAAAAGACCGATGGTACAGCGGAAGACCGCCGCGAATACCGACAACAGCATAGTCAACCAGTGATGCAACAACTATATGAATGGCTCAACCAACATCATCTGACAGTGCCATCGAGTTCTCCTACCGCCAAGGCTATCAATTACACTCTGAAGCGTTGGCCAGCTTTAAGCCGCTATTTGGATGATGGCAATCTACCGATTTGCAATAATTGGGTAGAGAATCAAATGCGACCTTGGGCCTTAGGGCGCAAGAACTGGCTGTTTGCTGGCTCGCTGCGCAGCGGCCAGCGAGCGGCGAATATCATGACTTTAATCCAGTCAGCAAAGCTGAATGGCTTGGATCCGTATGCCTATTTAAGTGATGTGCTGAAAAGGCTGCCGACACATAAAGTGACCCAGATTGAAGAGTTACTGCCACATCGCTGGAAATCCAACTCAAATTAAAAAATAGGCATGGGGTTCAGCGGACGCTTACTTTTCTTTTGCAAAGCCATCCATTAGAATAGCCTCACATTCTTCTTGTTTAGTTAGTTCCATGATTCAGTTAGACCAACTTTCCATTCGTCGCGGTGGGCGTGTTTTATTTCAAAAAGCATCTATGCAATTGCATCCAGGCTGGAAAATCGGCTTAACCGGTGTAAATGGTGCGGGTAAATCGACTCTTTTTTCTGCGCTTTTAGGTGGAATGGAATCTGATGGCGGATCCTTAACTCGTCCTGCAGTATGGACCGTCGCTCATATGGCACAAGAAATCAAAGCACTCGATATGAAAGCGATTGATTTCGTTCTTTCAGGCGATGAGGAATATTGGGATATACAACATAAACTTGAACATCCAGAACAATTAGACAATGAAGCATTGGCACACTTATATGGCCGATTTGATGAAATCCATGGCTATACAGCTCCATCCAAAGCCTCACAGCTGATGGCTGGCCTGGGATTCTTTGAACATCAGTCCCAGCTCAATGTTTCAAGCTTTTCAGGTGGTTGGCGTATGCGTTTAAACCTTGCGCGTACCCTGATGAGCCGTTCTGACCTGTTATTACTCGATGAGCCAACCAACCACTTAGACTTAGATGCGATTTTGTGGTTAGAAGATTGGTTAAAAGCTTACGAAGGCACACTGATCTTAATTTCACATGACCGTGATTTCTTAGATGCGGTGACTGATCATATTTTACACATCGAAAATCAAGAGCTGACGCTTTACACCGGTAACTATTCAACCTTTGAACGCACCCGTTCTGAGCGCTTGGCACAACAACAACAAGCCTATGAAAAACAACTCGAAACTCGTGCGCATCTCCAAAAATTTATTGACCGTTTTAAAGCCAAAGCGACTAAAGCTAAGCAGGCTCAAAGCCGTATTAAACAATTAGAACGTATGCAGGAACTTTCTGCCGCGCATGTCGATACGCCATTTACCTTTAGTTTCCGTGAGCCAACCAAAATGAGCTCGCCGCTGTTACAAATGGAACATGTCGATATTGGCTATGGTGACAAACTGATTGCCACCAATGTGAATTTACAGATTACCCCAAACAGTCGCATTGGTTTACTCGGGATGAATGGTGCGGGTAAATCAACCTTAATTAAATCCTTGGTTGGTGACCTTCCCTTATTACAAGGGACGCGCAAAGCCTCGGAACTGTTAAATATTGGCTATTTTGCACAGCATCAAATGGATGCTCTAGATGGCAATGCCAGCCCAATGTTGCAATTATCTCGAATCGCTGACAAAAAAATCAGTGAAGCGGTATTACGTTCATTCTTAGGTAGCTTTGGTTTTAGTGGCGAACGCATGGATACGCCAAGTGAAGGATTTTCAGGCGGTGAACGAGCACGATTGGCTTTAGCTTTGATTGTTTGGCAGCGTCCCAATGTTTTAATTCTAGATGAACCGACCAACCATTTAGACCTTGATATGCGTCATGCGCTAACTATGGCATTACAAGACTTTGAAGGCGCTGTGGTTTTGGTTTCGCATGAACGTCAATTGATTGCCAGTGTTTGTGACGAATTATTATTGGTACATCATGGGAAATGTCGCGAATTTGATGGTGACCTCGTGGCTTATGCCGATTGGCTGCGTCAAGCACGGATCGACATGATGAAAAATAGTCAACAAGCCCCGACTCCCATCAAATCTCAAGTTGAAACTAAACCGACGATTTCCAAAGTCGATAAAGAAGCGCAACGTAAAGAAGCTGCACGTCAGCGTGAATTGACCCGCCCGATTCGTAAAAACATTGAAAAAAATGAAGCGCAAATCAGCAAAATTCAGCCACGCTTAAACGAAATCGAGGAATTATTAGCAGACAGTGCTTTATATGAAGCCAGTCGTAAAGATGACTTACTCAAACTAATGAATGAGCAAACAGAATTAAAAGCCAAACTTGAATCTGTCAAAGAGCAAATGCTTGAATTAATGATGGAATTAGAAGAAATGGAAAGTAGTTTTGAAGCTTAATTTAAAAAGCAAAACCGTAAGCGTCCGCTGAACCCCCATGCCTATTTTTTAATTCGATTTAGGTTTCCAGCGGTGTGGTAGCAATTCTTCAATCTGAGTCACTTTATGTGTCGGCAACCTTTTCAGCACATCACTTAAATAGGCATAGGGATCCAGCCCATTCAGTTTTGCTGACTGGATTAATGTCATAATATTGGCTGCTCGCTGACCGCTGCGCAGCGAACCTGCAAATAACCAGTTCTTACGTCCCAACGCCCAGGGGCGCATCTGGTTTTCCACCCAGTTATTGCAAATCGGTAGATTGCCATCATCCAGATAGCGGCTTAAAGCTGGCCAACGCTTCAGAGTGTAATTGATCGCCTTGGCGGTTGGAGAACTCGATGGCACAGTCAGTTGATGTTGGTTGAGCCATTCATACAGTTGTTGCATCACCGGTTGACTATGCTGTTGTCGGTATTCGCAGCGCTGTTCTGCTGTACCATCGGTCTTTTTCCTGAGTTCTGCTTCTATGGCATACAGTTTCTGAATCAGCACTAATGCCTGTTCAGCGACCTGACTTTTTTTGGTCACATGCAGTTCATGGAATTTACGACGCGCATGCGCCATGCAGCCCACCTCAATGACCTGACCTGATTTAAAGCGTGCTTTATAACCGCTGTAATCATCACAGACCAGATGGCCCTGCCAGTCTTTCAGGAACGCTTCAGCATGCTGACCTGAACGACTATCCTGAAAGTCATAGATCACGGCTTGAACTGGATTGTACTGTGTAGTGGCATAGGCCCAGACATAACCTTTCTTCGGTTTTTTATCATTCTCACCCATCCGCATGATGGTGACCGGCGTTTCATCGGCATGGATCACCCGCTGTTGCAGCACCACCTGTTTTAAGGCATTGGCCAGAGGTTCCAGTTCCACACCGCAGCGACCAATCCAGTCAGATAACGTGGATCTGGACAGATCAATGCCAGCCCGCTGATAGATCAGGCGCTGACGGTACAGCGGCAAATGATCGGCATACTTCGATACCAGCACATGGCTGAGCAGTTCAGGACTGGCAATACCTTTATCAATCACATAGGCGGGCATCGCTTGCTGAGTCAGGGTGTCGCACTGATCACAGACCCATTTGCCACGTACATGCTGTTCCTTATAGAACTGTGCCGGTCTGAAATGCAGTTTTTCACTGATATCTTCGCCGATACGACGTAACTGGCAGCCACAACTGCATTGGGTTGATGCAGGTTCATGCTCAATACGGATGG
>NZ_VPDK01000074.1:0-3745 GCF_013417725.1 Acinetobacter sp. YH12233 | reverse complement strand
AAAAGATTTAGAATACTAAGTGAACGCTATCGAAATAGACGGAAAAGATTCGGTTTACGCATTAACTTAATCGCTGCACTGGTAAACCGGATGAACTTGCAATAATGACTTTCGCAAGAGATCTAATATAAACCTGATTATTTTACTCTGAATATTATTATATTAACCTGATTAATTTACTGGGTATTTAAAACCAACCAATATAGTCAATTTAAAATAAATATTTAATAATTACATATACTTAAATAATAAATAAAAATTAGTTTTATAATCTCTATTGCATATTAATTTAAGCCGTGTTTATTATTAATTAAGAAATATTTTCTTAATAATTATTCTTCCCTTGGGGGTATTTTAAAATGTTAAAGCAAGTAGCTCTTATTGCATTAATGGGTCTTTCAGCATCTGCGATGGCAGGGCAATGGCAAGTGAAAGTGGGGGCTTCTGTATTAGCGCCTACTCAGGAAACTGACCTGATTCCTGGTGTAGTTGAAGATGCTAAAGCAAGTAGCGAACTCAATTTTACTCCTTCAGTCGAATATTTCTTCAATGACAATATTTCAGCCGAATTATTATTGGCTACCCCATTTAAACATGATGTTGAGATGGCGGGTGATGTGAAAATTGCATCATTAAAACATCTACCACCAACGATTACAGCCAAATATAATTTTAAAAATTCAAGCCGCTTTACTCCATATATCGGTGTAGGTGCTACAGTATTCATTCCATGGGATGAAGAATTTAGCCAAACTGCAAAAGACGCATTAGGTGTAGCAAAGCTTGATGCAGATGTTGCTTATGGGGTAGCTGGCCAAGTCGGCTTTAACTTCCAGCCAGCGGATGCAAAAAACTGGGGTGTCTTTGTTGATGCACGTTATGCAGACTTAGATACAGATCTGGAAGCAAAGACTGCTGATGGGACAAAAATTAATTTAGGTGAATTTGGAATCGATCCTTGGGTTTATACGATCGGTTATAGCTATAAATTCTAAGCTCCAATTTTTTGGTTCATTTTTTCCAAAAGCCTCATCCTGCATGGGGCTTTTTTTCAAAATAACAACGATTTATAACGTATTGAAATTGAGCAGATTGGCAATACTCAAATATATTAAAACGAATAAAGTAAATATTAATTGAATACGACTTAATAATAAGGAAGATCAAAGCATGAGTTTTTTGTCGAAGAGTCTTTTGATCTTCAGCACGCTGTTTATTTCACAGAGTTATGCTGCCAGTTTTAATTGTCAGAAAGCGACAACCGCGACTGAGAAAACAATTTGTGAACATCGTTTGCTGAATGACGCTGATGTCAAAATGAGTACCAGCTATAACATCTTGCGCCGTATGGTGCCGATGGGAACACGTTCGGTGATTCAACGCGATCAGGTGAAATGGCTACAATTTCGTGACCGCTGTCAGGAATCTGTATCCTGCTTGAGTCAGGTCTATAATATGCGTCAGCAGCAGCTGGATCTGCATTTTGATCGTATCTATAAAATGGGGCCTTATTAAGTCTTGTCCATCCCATCAATTAGACTGATAAAAATGAAAGCCATAAAAATATTTTTTGCGAAAAAATTATTTTGAGGCTATTGAAAATTATTGAACTCACTCCATTCATATAGGCAACAGTTAACATCTGTATCTAAAATAATAGGAGTGATTCATGAGCGATTTAAGCGTACAAAAACACAGTTTCCAGGCTGAGGTAGCGCAGTTACTGCACCTCGTGACCCATTCGCTTTATTCAAATCCTGAAATTTTCCTGCGTGAATTAATTTCTAATGCTTCAGATGCGTGTGACAAATTACGTTTTGAAGGGATCAACCATCCTGAATATTATGAAAATGATCCTGACCTTCGCGTTCGTGTCAGCCTCGATCCAGAAAATAAAACTATTACCATTTCAGATAACGGGATCGGTTTAAGTCAGCAAGAAGCCATTGAAAATCTGGGGACGATTGCCAAATCAGGGACCAAAGACTTTATGTCAAAACTGACGGGTGATCAGAAAGCTGATGCGCAGCTGATTGGCCAGTTTGGTGTCGGTTTCTACTCAGGCTTTATTGTGGCTGACAAGATTACTGTAGAATCACGTCGTGCCGGTACGGATACCTCAGAAGGGGTGCGCTGGATCAGTGGCGGTACTGGTGAATTCGAAGTTGAACAGATCACTAAAGAAGGTCGTGGTACCGATATTATCCTGCATCTGCGTGAAGATGCACTGGATTATCTGCAAAGCTATAAAGTCAAACAGATCATCAATAAATACTCAGATCACATCAGCCTGCCAATCCAGATGCAAAAAGAAGTCTGGCAGGAAGAAGAAGCTGCTGAAGGTGAAACACCAAAAGGCGGTCAATATGTGAAGACCGATGAGTGGGAAGCGATTAACTCGACCAGCGCACTGTGGACTCGGAATAAATCTGAGATTACTGAAGAGCAATATACCGAATTCTATAAAAACCTAACCCATGATTTTGCTGCACCATTGGCTTGGGCGCATAACCGTGTTGAAGGTAGTACTGAATATACCCAACTGCTTTATATCCCAAGCAAAGCGCCACAGGATATTTTCACTCGTGAAGCCAAGGCCGGCATCAAGCTCTATGTGAAACGTGTCTTCATTATGGATGATGCGGATAACCTGATTCCAAACTATCTGCGCTTTGTACAGGGCGTGGTAGACAGTGCCGATCTGCCATTAAATGTGAGCCGTGAATTGCTGCAGGAAAGCCGTGATGTGAAAACCATCCGTGAAGGTAACACTCGCCGTATTCTGACCACTTTGGATAATCTGGCAAAATCTGAAGATGAAAAAGATCAGGAAAACTTCAAAACTTTCTACCGCGAATTTGGTGCGGTGCTGAAAGAAGGTCTGGGTGAAGATTTCGGTAATCGCGAACGCATCTTGAAACTGCTGCGCTATGCAACTTCGACCAATGATGAGGTGAGCACTTCATTGGCAGACTATAAAGCACGCATGAAAGAAGGCCAGAAAGCGATTTACTACATTACCGCTGAAAGCCTGAATGCTGCGAAAAACTCACCGCAACTGGAAGTATTCAAGAAAAAAGGCATTGAAGTATTGCTGATGTCAGAACGCGTCGATGAATGGGCAATGAACTTCGTGCATGAGTTTGATGGTACCCCATTGCAAAACGTATCTAAGGGTGCAGTCGACCTAGGTGATCTGCAAGATGCAGAAGAGAAAAAAGCACTGGAAGCTGCTGCTGAACAGTTCAAACCTGTGGTTGAAAAGCTGACAGATTCTTTGAAAGACAAAACCAAAGAAGTACGTGTAACGACTCGTCTGGTTGATTCACCAGCCTGTCTGGTCACAGGGGAAGGGGAGCTTTCTCCACAACTGATTCGTATGCTGAAAGATGCAGGTCAGCCTGTACCGGATGTGAAGCCGATTCTGGAGATTAACCCGGAACATCCATTGGTGAAAAAACTGGAAGGTTCTGCCCAGTTTGATGATCTGGCCAATGTGATCTTTGATCAGGCAATGATTGCAGAAGGTGGTCTACCAGAAAATCCGGCTGAGTATGTAAAACGTATTAACAGTCTATTGTTGGGTTAATTTTTATATTTCAAAAATCCCTCTACGGAGGTAATGCCAGTCAGTTAAGAGATTGACTGGCTTTTTCTTGGGTATTTTTGAGGTTTTCCTTTTACAACCCTTGGATAACTCCTCACTCTTCTCTCAGGTATAACATACCGATTAGATTTCTCCATT
>NZ_VPDK01000073.1:0-4157 GCF_013417725.1 Acinetobacter sp. YH12233 | reverse complement strand
AAGCAGACGTGCACAGAAAATAGCAATCAAAGAACGAAATCTAAATCCTGTGCTTGACTTGGAATTGTCCATATAGGACATTTCTATTTGGTTATTAGGTAGGACATTTCTACTTAGGAATAACAGCCCTATTTACGGGCCTTTTAATCATCTGATTAACATAAAATCTCTTATGCGAAATTTAAGAAAAAAAGCTTTAGCATTTTTTTCTGTCTCTTCTTAATCGTTGATCTTTAGGCTTTTGCTTATTCCGTTTATTCAAATAAATCTGATCTGCATTTCGACAAGCCACTTCAAACTCTTTCATACTCCAAGCCTTCTTGGCAGTGAAGCGTACATAGTGTAAGTTTTTTGGAAAATACATTTGATTCAGCTTCTTCTGCTCGGGATTTCGGGCATTTAATATCGATCTCATTTTAGCCTGTAACGTGCCAATTTGATGACGTGTACCATGAAAATTCCCCTTAGAACTCAATCTAAAAGTGGCTTCTTTCAAACGATCAGCCTGTTCAGTCGAAATTAAATCAATTTTTTTATTCAACTCCCGCGTTGCCGACTGCATAAATTCTTGCGATAGATACCAGGTAAAACGGATTTTCTTCTGAGAATATCGTTGAAAAAACTCCAAATGCTTTTTACGAACCCCGCGTAATGCACGAGTTAGCTCTTTCAACCGCTCGTTATAGCTCACGTCATCGTTAAATTTAATTCCAAACCGTTGCAGTAAAAATGCACTCACGGATGCCTGATTCCAACGGGTATGTTCATTTTCTAAAAAAGCAAAGCCAAAAATACGTTGAATACTGGAAAAACGCCTGACATCAGAGGCATCAAAAGGCTTAAACACCCGATAAACCAGATCTTGGTTACTATCAATAGTTTTTACACGCTTGGCATGAACATTAAAAATAACGCCAAAGCGTTCAGGATGATAATAAACCCGAGAAAATTGTGGCTTAAGATCACTAAACTCAATGTATTGTCCCAGTACATAATCCCCATAGCGCAGCAGTTTTTCTTTTTTAGTCGTCAAGATACTATTCAACTTTTGCTTCTGTACCATGCTCGAATTTTTGGCGAGTATTTCTTTTAGCGTCAGCTTACTTCTTCGCGCTTCTCTGTAGCCTGTTGTAAATAACCAAAACTGGAATATCTCACTTTTGGCTGGATCATAATTGATGACCAGACTCCATACTGGTTCCCCGTAGTCCGATTTTTTCTTACGCTCAGATTCAGTCAGATCGAGGCCATACTCCAAAATTAACTTTGGAAGCACATGATGGAACTTTGAAAAAGGCACAGTATCAGAAAACCAAAACTTAGCACTTCCATTCGAAATGCATTGCATAAGACTGAGAAGACAGTCCGTTTTCGTTGTTGTGTAGTAGATCATTATCTAATCAAAATATGCCTTTTATGCGGAAAGCATAAAAGTTTATCTTTGATTAAAAAAGAACAAAAAACAAGATTTTTATAAAATAGTGTTTTTTTTGATCAATGATGGTTTTTCTGTAAATAAGAGTTCCATAAATCGAGCGTCAGCACATGCAGATATCAATTTCAAAATTGGTTTTCACCAATTTGATTAATCACCATAGAACGCTCTTATTTGCGATTTAAGCTTCTTTTATTTTTAAATTACCTATCACTATAAAAACCTGTAAACAGAGCTAAAAACGCAAAATATGACGATTTACAATAGTTTTTAGCGAGTGTCTACGAGCGACACAAAGAAAAGTCGCGCCTAGACTCTCTGAAAAACATTCTTTTAAAAATGAAAACTTAGAACAATAAGAAATTAGATGCAGATCTTTAAACCTAGATCGAGCGAAGCGAGCATAAAAAATTTATGAGCGAAGCGAATTCCGAGTTGCTTTTGCTTTTTATTAAATTCCAGATTGGTATTAGCCAAAAAATTGCCCCAACGAACTGAGCTTTAGCGAAGTTCAATAGAGTTTGAGCGTAGCGAAAACCAAGGGCAATTTTTCCTTTCCTGGGCTTTTAATTATTTTAAAGTTTTTAAATGCTTTTAGGTAAGCTGAAAGCCTTGTAAATAAAGGCTTCTAGACTTCATATGACACCGTTTACCTTGCAATATGACACCGTTTACCTTGCAATATGACACCGTTTACCTTGCAATATGACACCGTTTACCTTGCTTATAGCACTAAAATTAATTAAGGTGTCATAGCATAATAAATAATACTGGTGCTTCATGAGAGAGTTAGTTGTAAAAGACAATGCCTTAATTAATGCAAGTTATAACTTAGATTTAGTAGAACAACGTTTAATTTTATTAGCTATTGTTGAGGCAAGAGAAAGTGGGAAAGGGATTAATGCTAATGATCCCTTAACTGTCCATGCAGAAAGCTATATCAATCAATTTGGCGTACATCGCAATACCGCTTATCAGGCATTAAAAGATGCCTGTAATGATTTATTCGCAAGACAATTCAGCTATCAAAAAATAAATGAAAGAGGGAATATTGAGAACTATAGATCCCGTTGGGTTAGTGAAATTGGATATGTAGATAATGAAGCAGTGGTTAAGCTTATTTTTGCCCCTGCCATAGTTCCATTAATTACGCGCTTAGAAGAGCATTTTACTAAATACGAATTGCAGCAAGTTAGTAATCTCAGTAGTGCTTATGCTGTTCGTTTATATGAGTTATTAATTGCTTGGAGAAGTACGGGCTCTACTCCAATTATAGAGCTAAGTGATTTCCGTCAAAGAATTGGCGTACTCGATACTGAGTACAAGCGTATGGAACGCTTTAAAACTAGTGTACTTGAGCTCGCTATTAAACAAATTAACGAACATACAGATATCACAGTGAAGTATGAACAACACAAAAGAGGTCGATCAATTTCAGGATTTTCTTTTAACTTTAAACAGAAAAAGAAGGACAGCCCATCAATAGAAAGAGATCCGAATACTTTGGGTCTTTCTTCAAAGATGACCGATGCTCAACGGCATATGTTTGCAAATAAACTTTCAGAACTCCCTGAAATGGGTCGCTATTCACAAGGAACAGAAAGCTATCCTCAATTTGCTGTTCGTATTGCTGAGATGCTACAAGACCCTGAAAAAATCAAAGAACTATCCCCATACCTAAAAAAAGTGGGATACATGCCATCAAATAAAAAGGACACCGTAAATGGCTAAGTTATCACTAAGTGAAGTATCTAAAAAATTTCATGTGGATAGATCAACCATTTACAGAGCTGTACGTAATGGACGTTTATCACGCTCCAGTGATGGACAATTCGATCTAGCAGAGGTCATCCGATGCTTTGGAGAACCTGAGCAAACATCTCAAAAAATTGAATCATCTAAGCAAGAAGGTGATGAATCTACAAAAAAACTTATTGCCCATTTAGAAAATGAAGTCAAAAAATACCAAGAACGTGAAGAACGGTTAATGCAACAAATTGACCGTATGCAAACACTCATTGAGCTGAAAAGTGTTGCACCTGCCACAGCAGCACCACAACAAGACTCTACGGCATGCGACACCGACCTACCACAGCATGCGACAACACAACAAGACAATGATAATAAAAAGAATAATGAATTAAATATTGCAGAAAATGTGGCAGTGCCACAGCAAGAAACTACGGCATACCACACCCAAACGCTACAGCATGCCACGTTGCAAAATGTGGCAGTGCCACAACACAAAAAACGTGGCTTATTTGGCCGTGTGCTGAATGCTGTTTTTGATAATGACTAAGGGAGAGAGATCATGCCGAAACTGAAAGACATTACCCTGGGAATTGTTGTGGCCCCGCTGTTGATCCCGATCATGCTGATTGCATCGTACCAGGATAAAAAGGCACTCAAAAAAGAGCTCGATGAACGCCAAAAAGAAAAAGACCAGGCATCCTGATTATTCAATTGAGCTAATCAAAATCGTGAAACATTGCTTAAATAATAGGCGTGGAACGTGAAAAGTCATAAAAAAAGCCCAGTCATGGGAGACTGGGCTATAAACTGGGAACTACAGCATTGATTTCTATAGATAATTATAACGCATTTCGTATAAGGTGTATTATGTTAATTTTAGATAAACTATAGAATCCATTAGTTTTTAAACCAATAAATTAAATATTTTATGGAACTCCAGAATATTTATTCAGGCGATACTTAAGCAATA
>NZ_VPDK01000072.1:0-4257 GCF_013417725.1 Acinetobacter sp. YH12233 | reverse complement strand
TCGAATTTAAGAGCAAAGGCAAAATGGCAATTTATCATTTTTCAGTGAAGACAATAAGCCGAGGTGCAGGGCGTTCAGCCGTTGCATGTTCTGCTTATCGTTCAGGTGAAAAATTGATAGACGAAAGACAAGGCAAAGAACAGGATTACACCCGAAAAACAGGCGTTGAATTTACAAAAATTTATGCCCCTGAAAATGTTAATCCTGAGTTACTCGACCGCAATCACCTTTGGAACACGGTTGAAAAAGTTGAACGTCGAAAAGATGCAAATCTAGCAAGAGAATTTGAAATTGCTTTTCCACATGAACTTAATGCCGCACAACGTAAAGAAATGCTTAATGAGTTGTGCCAAGAACTGGTCAAACGACATGGTGTAATCGTGGATGCAGCCATTCATGCTCCACACACCCAAAGCGGAAGTGATGAACGGAACTATCACGCGCATATCATGTTTACAGGCCGTCAGATCGACCTTGAAACAGGCGACTTTGCAAAAAAGAGAAATCGAGATTTTAACAAAGAAAATTCTAGTCAGACCGTGAACCAATGGCGAGAAACCTTTGCCGACCTCACCAACCAACACCTGGCACAAGCCGGCTACTCATCCAAGGTAGATCACCGAAGCTATAGCGATCAGAACAACGGACTACAGGCAACCCTTCACGAGGGTAGCAAGGTCACACAGCTACGCAGACAAGGCATTGATACCGAAATCAGCCTAAAAAATAATTTAATTAAACAGCAAAACGCTGAAAACCAACGATTGCCTGAAATTTTGAAAGGTTTAGAGCAAGAAATACTTTTATCTGAAACGACCATTAACAACTTAAGAAACCAAGACCTAATTCAGAAAACTGAAGAACAAAAAAAACAAAAGGAAAACGAACAGAATCTTAAACAAATTTCTCAAAATTATTTCAGAGAAGTATTCAACGCAATCGCCGAAGCTAAAAAACTTAGAGCTGCTGTTCACCAGTTCGAGAAAGAATATGAAAATGATTATACCGCTTCTGTCAGAACAGACAGTGTCTCTTTAAATCACAAGACATATCAAGCACATCAAAAAATGATGAGTTTAGTTCAACGCTATGAACAACATGCAGATAGTCATAATTTTCTCAGCCTTCGAGATCGCACAATTGTTTACATTGAAAATAAGAGAAAAGAGAAAAAAGACTTGGGCATAATGGCTTTTTTAACTAAGCCTAAAGAGCTAAAAAACCTGAATGACTCAATAGAGCGCATCACGAGTTTATTCAATTATTTTTCAGATATGGCTAAAGACTTCAAACAGAATCCTTTCATGAAATCTATTGCGTCAGAGTTCTTTTACAAAGAACAAGAGATAAAAAAAGAGAGAGAACACAGAGAAAGCTTCCAAAAACATTTTGAAGAATCTCAAAGACGAAAAGAACATCTGCGCAAACAACTTGAAGCAGATGAAAAACGCCAATTTAACGAGAATCAACTCCGTTATAAAAAGGAAACCGAAGAATATCACGCTAAAAAAGCCCAAAAACAGGCACAAAAGCCAGATGAGCCATTTATAAAACCAGTAGATCGGAGCAACGACTTTGAAATGTAGTCTTAAATCACTCTATTTTTCGATTTAAGGCCATATTTAAGTTTTTATATAGAATCTATAGTTGAACAAATAAAAGTGTCTTAAATCGCAAACCATGCATTTTTAGCGAGTGTCTACGAGCGTCACAAAGAAAGTTCGTTCATTCCTTCCCTGATTACAAGCTTCCTATCCATTTCAAACAGTCAAAACAGAGCATCCCGAATGGGTGCGAACTTTGGAGCTTTTGCTTTTAAAAAAGCATGAGCATAGCGAATGCATTATCAATGGTTCGGATCTTGCTTTTGCTTTTGAAAAGACACGAGCGAAGCGAGTGCCATAGCCTTTGATTTTGACTTTAATTTTTAAAGTTTTAGGCTTTTAATGTTTTAAATAGCTTTTAAATGCTTTTAAGTCCTCTGAAATATAAGCCTAGCAAGGCTTCCGTAGCTTATAAACATACATTTACCCTGCTATAAACATACATTTACCCTGCTATAAACATACATTTACCCTGCTATAAACATACATTTACCCTGCTTATCAATACAAAATATTATTTGTATTTTTTTATACTTGTGATAATTTGTATTTTTATTATAAAAATAGGCTATAAAATGAGCTTGGTTGTGAAAGATAATTCACTAATAAATGCGAGCTATACATTGAGCTTGGTAGAACAAAGATTAATCCTATTGGCAATCCTTGAAGCAAGGGAAACAGGTAAAGGGGTTGATACTGAGACATTTCTAGAAATTCATGCTCAACACTATGCAGATCACTTTCATGTTGATGTTAAAAATACCTATGCAATGCTGTCAGATGCAGTAATGACGCTTTTTAATCGTCAAGTTACTTACATGACAGTAGATGAGAAAAGAAACAAGCCTGAAAAGCGTGTGATTAGATGGGTTAGTGGCATTTCATATGTTGAGGGTGCAGGCATCGTTAAACTACGTTTTGCTCCTGAAATTGTGCCGTTAATCACTCGATTAGAGCAAAACTTTACTAGCTATGAACTGATGCAAGTTGCCAACCTAAATCTATACGCTACCCGTTTATATGAGTTATTAGTAGCTTGGCGACGCACAGGTAAAACCCCCATTATTGAACTTAATGACTTTCGTTCAAAGTTAGGAATACTCGATCAAGAATATAAATTAATGCATAACTTTAAGAATCGTGTCCTAGACCCAGCGATCAAGCAAATTAATGAACATACCGATATAACAGTTAAGGTTGAACAACATAAGACAGGGCGATCTATTACAGGATTTTCATTCAAGTTTAAGCCCAAACCACAAGCTAAAGTCGAAAAAGAAATAGACCTAAAACGAGATCCAAACACTCTAGATATGTTTTTCAAGATGACAGATGCACAAGTCACCACGTATTCAAGCAAATTGGCTCGTTTACCTGAGTTTGGTTATCTTGCCGCAGGTAATGAAAGCTATGAGGTTCTAGCATCTAAAATAGCCAAAATGCTCAAAGATGAAAAACAACAAAAAACTTTTATAAGTGCGCTAAAAAGATTAGGTTTTAAATTTTGATGAGGATTAATGGTGATAAGAATATTTATACTGGTTTTCGTTACTGGATTTCTGAGTGCTTGTCATCAGTCGCTATTAACCAATCAACCGAAGATGCAAGAATTACAAGCGATACCCTTTAATGATCAGACTTTGGCACAATTTTCTTGGCAGTTGATTGAGGCAACAGATGTTAATGGCAAACGTATAGATGCGTTGTTTTTAGCTTCAGAATCAGATCAACCCATCACGCTAAAATTTGCAGGTAAGAGGAGGCTATATATTGGTAATTTGTTTTGCAATATAAATTCAATTGGCATTCATTTTGAGGATAATCGTTTATATTCTAAAAATCCGATTATTGCTACAATGATGGGCTGTCCTGATGATATAACCTTACGTGAAAGTACGATGATACACGATATTCTAGCAACTAAGCCTGCATTGTATCTTCAATCTAGTAAGGGTCAGATACAGCTTATTATCGAAACGCCAAAAAAAGATAAACTGATATTTAATGGTAGTTCAGATCAATAAGTAATCTAAATTCGTGCAGCATACTGATGAAAATAATCACTTAAACTACAAACCAAACAGTTTTCTATCCCGATCTTCTGTTAAATACTCGTTGAGTTCAGCGAGTATTTTTTCTTTATTTTGTTCATTTTCCATTTTTTTAAGTAAGTAAGAGCCAAGTAATATTTTACGTCTGGTATCTTCCTTTCTTTGTTGATCAGTAATCTTTTTCTTTTCACGAGCTAATACAGCCTGCTTTTGAGCTTTAAGCTGTTTTAAGCGCTCTTCTTGTTTAGCAATTTGTTGTTCTAAAGATTCCACTTTCATTGTAATTCCAATACCTAAAAACCACAGTTAGCATAAGCGCACATGAATTGAAATTCAAGGTGCTATCTGCTATCGTGGTTTTCCCGAAGGGCGCACTTTACCATTGAGAAAAATCTTCGATTTTTTCAATGGAAGTACGGCAGGGGAAACCCCCTACAACCCCAAACCAATCTATGCAGATTGGTAAAATTCGAAATCGAATTTAAGAGCAAAGGCAAAATGGCAATTTATCATTTTTCAGTGAAGACAATAAGCCGAGGTGCAGGGCGTTCAGCCGTTGCATGTTCTGCTTATCGTTCAGGTGAAAAATTGATAGACGAAAG
>NZ_VPDK01000071.1:0-4439 GCF_013417725.1 Acinetobacter sp. YH12233 | reverse complement strand
AGGGACGACGCTATCCAACTGGACCAGCAGCTACATTGATTCGAATTTTAGATGCTCACCCAAGCCTTATTTGAAAAAATTACTTAAAAAATGGGAGCTTAAGGCTCCCATTTTTATTTCGTATAAGGTGTATTATGTTAATTTTAGAAAATCTTCACTACTATTATTTTAAAATAAGCCTTATATCCAAGCATAAAACAAGGTTGTCTAGACTTCTTTTAACAGTAAAGTTATCATAAAACTGAATTTTATTTTTTAGGTAAGTTTATGCATTCTATCCGCATTCGTTAAGACACAACTATTTGCATAGTGACACTATTTTATAATGGTGGGCTTTTGTTGTGTCTTTAAGAATATATGCGGATATATAAAGTAAAAGTATGCTTAATTTATAAGTATGCTTTTAGTGCATAGTTTCCAGTTATAACTTAATTGACTAGCTATTTGTCCACCCTGTGGATGAATAGCTTTTTTTTTGGGAGGACACTGTGATGCTAGCTTTTGTTTTCACCTAAATCCTGTTTGCTGCATAAAAAATTTCAAGAGCTAAACAGGAGTAAATAAAAATGAGTTTAATTATTAAAGCGAGAAACATACGCTTGGATTATGCTGGGCGTGATGTTTTGGATATTGATGAATTGGAAATTCACTCTTATGACCGTATTGGTCTTGTGGGTGATAACGGAGCAGGAAAGAGTAGTTTACTCAAAGTACTTAATGGCGAAATTGTTTTAGCCGAAGCGACATTACAGCGTTTTGGTGATTTTGCACATATCAGCCAACTGGGCGGAATCGAAATAGAAACGGTCGAAGACCGGGCAATGTTATCTCGCCTTGGTGTTTCCAATGTACAAAACGACACAATGAGTGGCGGAGAGGAAACTCGTGCAAAAATTGCTGCCGCATTTTCCCAACAAGTACATGGCATTCTAGCGGATGAACCAACCAGCCACCTTGATCTCAATGGAATAGATCTACTTATTGGTCAACTTAAAGCATTTGATGGAGCATTACTTGTTATCAGTCATGACCGATATTTTCTTGATATGGTTGTAGACAAGATATGGGAGTTAAAAGACGGTAAAATTACGGAATATTGGGGTGGTTACTCGGATTACTTGCGTCAAAAAGAAGAAGAGCGACAACACCAAGCCGTAGAATATGAGCTGATGATGAAGGAACGGGAGCGATTAGAATCTGCTGTGCAAGAAAAACGCCAGCAAGCTAATCGATTAGACAATAAGAAAAAAGGAGAAAAATCCAAAAACTCTACCGAAAGTGCTGGACGACTTGGGCATGCAAAAATGACTGGCACCAAGCAAAGAAAACTGTATCAGGCAGCTAAGAGTATGGAAAAGCGTTTGGCTGCATTAGAAGATATTCAAGCACCAGAGCATTTGCGTTCTATTCGTTTTCGTCAAAGTTCAGCCCTAGAACTGCACAATAAGTTCCCGATTACGGCAGATGGTCTGAGCTTAAAATTTGGTAGCCGTACTATCTTTGATGACGCTAACTTTATAATACCGCTTGGCGCTAAAGTCGCTATAACTGGATCGAATGGAACAGGGAAAACGTCCTTGTTAAAAATGATATCAGAACGTGCTGATGGATTAACCATATCTCCAAAAGCTGAAATTGGCTACTTTACACAAACAGGATATAAATTTAACACGCATAAATCTGTGCTCTCCTTTATGCAGGAAGAGTGCGAGTACACAGTTGCGGAAATTCGTGCAGTATTGGCTTCAATGGGGATCGGAGCGAATGATATTCAAAAAAACTTATCCGACTTATCGGGAGGTGAAATCATCAAACTGCTTTTATCCAAAATGCTTTTAGGAAAATATAATATTTTGCTTATGGATGAACCAGGAAACTATCTTGACCTAAAAAGTATTGCCGCATTAGAAACAATGATGAAGTCCTATGCAGGAACTATTATCTTCGTATCTCATGACAAGCAATTGGTCGATAATATTGCTGACATTATCTACGAGATCAAAGACCACAAAATCATCAAGACTTTTGAGAGAGATTGTTAATGATAGCCAATCTAATCCGAACATTAATTATTGAACTCTTTAAAGGAAATTAAAAATGACAATTCAAGATATTCAATCACTTGCTGAAGCACACGGCTTGTTGCTTACGGACAAAATGAATTTCAATGAAATGGGCATTGATTTTAAGGTCGTTTTTGCTCTTGATACAAAGGGGCAACAATGGTTGCTGCGTATTCCTCGTCGTGATGGCATGAGGGAACAAATCAAGAAAGAAAAACGCATTTTAGAATTGGTAAAAAAACATCTTTCTGTAGAGGTTCCTGATTGGAGAATTTCATCTACAGAATTAGTGGCTTATCCCATACTTAAAGATAATCCTGTTTTAAATTTGGATGCTGAAACCTATGAAATAATTTGGAATATGGACAAAGATAGCCCGAAATACATAACATCTTTGGCAAAAACCTTATTTGAAATCCATAGTATTCCTGAAAAAGAAGTTCGGGAAAATGATTTGAAAATTATGAAACCTTCAGATTTAAGACCTGAAATAGCAAACAATTTGCAGTTAGTAAAATCTGAAATTGGTATAAGTGAGCAATTGGAAACCCGCTACAGAAAATGGTTGGATAATGATGTTCTATGGGCAGATTTCACCCAATTTATACATGGCGATTTATATGCTGGGCATGTACTAGCTTCAAAGGATGGAGCTGTTTCAGGCGTTATTGATTGGTCAACAGCCCATATAGATGACCCAGCGATTGATTTTGCTGGGCATGTAACTTTGTTTGGAGAAGAAAGCCTCAAAACTCTAATCATCGAGTATGAAAAACTAGGGGGTAAAGTTTGGAATAAACTATATGAACAGACTTTAGAAAGAGCAGCGGCCTCTCCTTTGATGTATGGTTTATTTGCCTTAGAAACTCAAAATGAAAGCCTTATCGTTGGAGCAAAAGCTCAGTTGGGAGTTATATAATTTAAAAATATGATTGCTGAGAACTGCCTTGTTTTGAAACTTGGTTGGCTTTAATTAGTTTTTAGTATTCTTTATAGAAAATGCCTCGATCAAGGGGCATTTCTAACAATCATTTAACATAAAATTTCTTATGTGAAGTAACCTGAATGCAGCGGTGCCCCATTGGGGGCGCGTTGAGATAAGCCTCTTTTAGATAACTTTAGCAACTCGATAGACAGTTGCAACTCCACAATTCACTGCTTTGGCAATTTCTTCCTTAGTCATATTGCCAACTACTAGCAATTCTTTTATTCGTTTATGTTTAGCCTCATTTGCCTTCTTGCCTGTTGGTTTGTAACCCGAACGTGCCAGGCCCTGCTTAATACGTTCTATACGTTTCTCATTGTCTAGGCGGGCCATTGTTGCCAGAAGATCAATCAACATATTGTTGATGAGTTCCAAGATTGAATGAGTAATGCTGTCACTGGTTTGAATCATTTGGTAGGTAGTAGGAAGATCTGCTACGACTAAACGAAGTCCCTTCTCCTGGATCCTGCGCTTCAGCTCTTGAAAATCTCGTTGGGTTAGGCGTGATAAGCGGTCAATACTTTCAACTAACAATGTGTCACCTTGATTTGCTTCTGACAGTAGCTTATTCAATTCAGGTCGGTCTAACTTCGTACCACTATAGTTTTCCACGTACACAATGGTTTCACCCAAATTCAAGTTTTGGTTTAGATCCTGAAGAATCTGCAAAGCCCTTTCTGCATCTTGATCTTTAGTTGAAGCTCGTAGATAAATACGTGTATTCATTTCTATCATTTAATCTTAATTCTATTAGATTAATGATAATACTATCATTTAATTATTGCATTAAGTCTAATGATAGATATTGTATGCGATTTGGCTCGCTATCATTCAGGTATAGTCTTTTGATAAAAAAAGCATGACTAAAAGCCATGCCTTGGGAATTCGTATAACGTGTATTATGTTAATTTTAGAGAATCTTAAAAAATACTTTTATGAAAAATAAAATTGAAGATTTAAAATCAACAATTCAAGAACTAATAGAATTGTTTGAAGAACAGAATTTAGAACATTGGGCAGAAATGTATAAAAGAATACTGTTCTATATTGATGATGATCTAGAATACGCAAAATATAAAATACAAAGTACCATTGGAGGAATGGGATCAATGGATGATATCGTTTTATATCGCAATGGTGATCCACTTATCAAAGAAAACAATCGTTTGGATTACTTAAGAAGTAAATTATATGTTTTTTGCGAAAGCTAAATTATTCTTAATATCGCTAATTTAACATAATGGCGATTATACGAATCTAAAAATGTAACTCCAAAATAGAAATGTCCGGTTTCTCCAAAGTAAAAATGTCCGCTTTTAGAATATGCACTTTTGCAATTTCGTTAGCGGACGGTTTGATATGTTGGTGTCTATGTCGGATAAAGAACTTAA
>NZ_VPDK01000070.1:0-4471 GCF_013417725.1 Acinetobacter sp. YH12233 | reverse complement strand
TTAAGTTCTTTATCCGACATAGACACCAACATATCAAACCGTCCGCTAACGAAATTGCAAAAGTGCATATTCTAAAAGCGGACATTTTTACTTTGGAGAAACCGGACATTTCTATTTTGGAGTTACACCCCTAATTTCGCATAAGAGATTTTATGTTAAATAGCCCTCGATTGAGGGCTTTGAATATTTTAGTTAGAAGGTCTTAATTTATAATTTAAGTGGTTAAATACCACTTGTACTTATGATTTCATTTAGTTTTATGAAGTAATCATTGTAAATACGTTGAGCTAGAGTACCATTTTTTATATTGACCCAAATATCACCATTGCTATCCCAGTGAGCTAACTCTGGAATATCAATATAGATAGGCCAATTAGGTGACTGACCTAATTTAATAGATGGAAATTGTTCTTGAACAAGATTTAATAACTTTTCTCGTTCTTCTACAGTCACAATTACATCTGTAAAATCTGATAAAACTATACCTAAAAAGAATAATCCAAATCGTGAGCGATCGAACTCAACTCTAAATCTAATTTTTTTAGATTCATCTTTTTTGAAAATACTAATTCCTGAATAGGCTTTAGATGTGAGCTCACCCTCAAGAGTAAAACCTTCACATAATTGATTTAGGTCTTCCTTAAACTTTACCAGTAAGTTTTCTTGTACTTGTAGTTTCAATGTTTCGACTTCAATTAGTGCTTTAATGTAGTCATCATGATCTAAGATATTTTTTAACATAACAGTTTGTTCTTCGTTGCTAAGTTGCGTAATAAAGTTTTGAGAGATATATAATTTCAATTCTTCTAGAAAGACTTTTACTCGATCATTTTTCGTATAAAGAATACACTCAGTTAACCATTTAATTAAATCTGCGTAGCCCAATACAGCTAACTTGCTCTGCGATTGTAGAAGTTCGGAATCTTCTTTCGATATACTGTATTCGCTAGGCTCTTTTCCAGAACCAGATAAATAAATCAGTTGCCATTGGTTGGGGTAGCGTTGCTCCAACTCGTCAGCATAATCTTTAAGTTGATTCTTTTGATCAGATGCAAAAGGCTTATTCTCAATACATAATGCGTATTTTTCACCATGACAAAAAATCTCAATTAGGATATCCATCCTTCTTAAAGTATCTAAACGCCAATTTTTTTCTTCCAACTTAACGGTGATTTTAGACTGGTCTAAGTTAATTTTTTGCCAAGATTCATCTAATCCATTTTTTCTAAGTTCAATCCATTTTTTGATAAAAAGATAATCTTGTCCGTGACTACCTTGAGGATCTAGTAGGTCAGCTAGGATATTACTTAGTATTAATTCATCTGTGCGAAAATAGCTAAAGATGGAAAACTTTGGAGCTAGAAGATTTTTATATCGATTTAAAAATAAAGAATTTACTTTTTTTTCTTGAACAACCTCATCTAATAAATTAAGTAAAACTTTTGATTGCATACTTTCCCCTTGTTATTTAACTTATTAAAATATTTGCAAAAATTTATTAATGATTGGAACCTATTTTATATGAATCGGATTACATTAGTACATGGGGATATTACTACCTTATCTGTAGATGCTATTGTGAATCCAGCTAATAAATCATTACTTGGTGGTGGTGGACTAGATGGAAAGATCCATAAAAAAGCAGGATCTTTAATGAAATCAGAGTGCATTCAGATTAATCAAGAAAAAGGTGGATGTGCTGTTGGAAATGCGGAAGTAACGACAGCTGGAAATTTACCTGCAAAATATCTGATTCATGCTGTTCCACCTAGATGGTTAGGCGGTGAAAAAAATGAACCTCAACTCTTATGTAATGCTTATAGCAATGCACTTTTGAAAGCTAATCAGGTTCAAGCAAAAACAGTGTCATTTCCAAATTTAGGAACAGGGATTTATAAGTATCCATTACAGCAGGCAGCTGAATTTGCAATTGGATCTATCATGATGACATTACCCTCATGTGAAGCCGTAGATGAAGTGTTTTTTGTATGTTATGAGAAAGATAATTATGAAATATATAAGGAAATTCTAGAAAATCTCTATGATGAAAATATTCAGATAGAGATTACAGCTATAGCCAAATAGTGTCTTCAACCTATTAATTCCAAGTCATTAAATGACAGATAGATCATATAAGAATTCTGCGACCAGTTTAGATAAAGTGTCATGTGATTCTTGAGATTCAACGATATCAACCATTAAGTCATCTAGTCCTGTTTGTTCTAAGATGGTGATTCCTTGAATTTCAAGATAGGTTAGCATTACTGCGAGGCCTGTTCTTTTATTACCATCAACAAAAGCATGTCCTTTTGAAATAGCTATACCAAACCAAGCTGCTATTTCAAAAATATCATCAACACCGCTGTAATACATTTGCTGATCTATACGGTTTAGAACACTTTCTAATTTATCAATATGGCAACCAGCACGTCCAACGCCTGTTTGCACAAGAATTTCATCGTGAACAGCTATAACAAATGTTGAGCTAATTAAACTCATTTATAAGCTAACTCTTGGATCTCAGCTTTATGTTGCTGAATTACACGCTTAGCACTATGCATGACGACTCGTTTAGTCGCTTCATCATGACTAAACTGCATAGGTAATACTTGACCAGAAACCTTTTCTCG
Organism: Acinetobacter sp. YH12233; assembly: GCF_013417725.1. Taxonomy (NCBI): domain Bacteria; kingdom Pseudomonadati; phylum Pseudomonadota; class Gammaproteobacteria; order Moraxellales; family Moraxellaceae; genus Acinetobacter; species Acinetobacter sp. YH12233. Next base: position 1,841 of record NZ_VPDK01000070.1, on the reverse strand, counting down.
TTGTGAACTTTGATCAAGATTATAATCTTTAAGACGTTTTCTCATTGATTAGACCTTCTGAAAATGAATATTTTATTTTAACTAAAGTAAATCGGTTAAACAGCACTTTTATAAAATCCGATAGTGCGGATCTTTCCTAAGAATAACTTTTTTTTCATCTAAATCGAAAAAAGAATAGAGCCTCTTCACTTTGGATTTGTAGAGCAATGATTTATCTAAATACATTATTGCTTTGGATTTATTTTTATCAAAAATGATTCGACCTCTTGGAATCTGCTCGTATTCATAGTTTTGTAGCTCAGGATATTGTTCTTGTAAAGTTGTCCAATATTCTACATGGGTGTATGGACTATCAATGAGGCCAATTGAATCAGCTTGCTCATACTCAAAAGTATGAGCAATGCCAATCACTTGATGATTCCAGTACCAAAAAATTCCTATTTTCATTAGTTTCTTTTACATCAAAGATAATTTTTTTCTAAATTCTAGAATATCTTCACTTTCATTAAATAGCTGTAAATAATTTAAAGTAGCTTTTCTCGCCTTTTGTGAAACTGATGCAAAATGTGCTGGATGAGGTGCTCGAAATACTAATATTTCATCATTCCATATCTTCATCGTAAATTTATCAACTGGCTCTTTTAAAATAATTTTTTCATTAGATGATAGATTTAAGATTTCTTCCAATTTAGGGAAATTATGATGATATTGACCTACAAAGAAAATTACTTTGGGCTTTAGCTCTATAATCTGTTCAGATAAATTCTGAATAGACAGTTGTTTTAATTCTTCATATACATTTTTATATGAATTATTTTTACTCAGCTTATTAAAAGATTTCTTTTTATAATCAAATAAATAGAAATTTAACCACTGAACATATTCATTATTATTCTTACTTTTAATTTTCTTCATAAATTGAAGGAAACTACTTTGACCAGCCGATTCCGTATCAGACAGTGTAATATGACGATTTTTACTATTTTCAATAATACTTTTTATATCTAACTCTGGTTCTAAAAACTTTTTGAGTTTCCCTTGCCATCCTCTTGTTTCTTGTCCAACTAATAAAATTTTATTTTTTGATAATTTAAAACTTTCATCAAAATTAGGAATAAATGGAAAGCTTAAATCTTGTAAACATTCTTTTTCTGCATCAGATAGCTCTTTTAGTTTTATGCTTAATTCCTCTAACTTTTTTTCACAATCAATCATATTTTCCCCATTAATTTTTATTAAATTACAATAAATTATAAATTAATTATTATCTTAATCAATATAATAAAAAAGCCCGACATCCTGTCGGGCTTTTTCGTATTGGTTCGCTTGGCATAACTCCTGTCGTGCCGCCGATCCTTGTGCGATTATTTATTTTTATTCTGCGGAACATCCTGTTCTCTTATGACTTCATGATATTGAATACAAGGGATTGTGAACATCCGCAAAATCCCTAAATCCATGTGCGCTCAGGCGTACAAAATTGGTGAATTTTTATCCCAAGAGTTGTCCGCAGAAATTGGGGATAATTTAAGCCAGCGCTGTCTTGATAACACAGAGAAAAATGACAAATTGATTAAATATTAATCAATTTTATTGGCAAGAAGTATCAAAATTGCTCAAAAAGAAACCGACTTGTTTCCAAGTCGGTTTTTTGTTGTTTTTCAGGGGAATGAAAAATTTTTAAATATATGAAAAATAACAATAATTTAAAGTACTGTTATTCCTAAGTAGAAATGTCCTACCTAATAACCAAATAGAAATGTCCTATATGGACAATTCCAAGTCAAGCACAGGATTTAGATTTCGTTCTTTGATTGCTATTTTCTGTGCACGTCTGCTTG
>NZ_VPDK01000006.1:0-120684 GCF_013417725.1 Acinetobacter sp. YH12233 | reverse complement strand
AATGGAAAAATCTAAAAGGTATGTTTTACCGAAAAAAAGAAGTAGAAACTACCCACGAGTTGTGAAAGGGAAACCACAGAAATACCCAAAAAAATGCCAGTCAATCTCTTAACTGACTGGCATTACAGTCTTAACTGGGCTTTTATAATATTGAAGATCAATCAGCTTATTTGTTTAACAGCATTTCCAGCACAAATTTGGAGCCGATAAAACCGAGCGCCAGCAGGCCAAACCCAAGCAGGGTAAAACGAACTGCTTTCTGACCACGCCAGCCAAATTTCCAGTGTCCAATCAATAATGCACCATAAACCAGCCAAGACACAATGCTAAAGGCGGTCTTATGGGCCAGATGTTGGGCGAAGAAATTATCAATGGTAAAGAATCCGAAACCCAATGCCAGTGTCAGTAAAATGAAACCAGTCATCAGCATATCGAACAATAAAGATTCCATATCCTGATAGGAGGGCAACAGATTCACCCAAACCCGACGTTTCTGTTTTTTCTTCAGTTCACGATCCTGAAACCGCAAAATGACGGCCTGAATCGTCGCCATCAATAACACAGCGTATGCAGATAGGGACAAGATAATATGAATATCCAGACCTAGGGAATTTTGTGCAATAACTTTCGCTGGCTGGGTGAAACTGAAACCGAGAATCAGGCCGGTCGCAGCGACGGGGATACCAATCAGGTTTAAAGCAATAATCGGCCGATAGGTACTGTAAATGATACTTAGCAGCAGCATTAGCCCTGACGTAAAGGAAAGTAAGGCAAATACATCATAATTCATCCCCATCGGGGTATACATGTCACCTGATAAAACCAAAGCATGCAGTACCAGTCCAACTAAAGCTGTTAAGCCGACAAACCATTGATTTGGAGTACGTTTAGTCATTAAATGAATGAACAGATACCAAAAAGAGGAGGTATAAGCGATTAATGCTAAGATCGTGTAAACCAAGGGTAGGCTAAGCATGTCAAACCTTTTTAAGGGTGATGAATATTCATTTATATAAATTCAGTGCGAACTACAGTATCCTATAGCATTCTATGCATAAATTTTCTATTTTAAGAAACAATTTTTTGCTACTGGCTATTTTAAGCGGATTTTGCAATGTTTGATACCTTAACAGAACGACTCACGCAGAGTTTAAGAAATGTTACTGGCTCAGGGCAGCTAACCGAAGACAATATTAAAGATACGTTACGTGAAGTACGTATGGCACTTCTTGAAGCCGACGTTGCGTTACCTGTAACTCGTGAATTTATCGCGAAAGTTAAGGAAGAAGCATTAGGCCAGGAAGTGATGACTCAGTTATCACCAGGGCAAGCCTTCGTCAAAATCGTCTATGACGAATTGACCAAAATGATGGGCGAGGCTAATGAAAGCCTTGACCTTGCAGCAAAACCACCGGTGGTGGTACTGCTTGCGGGTTTGCAGGGTGCGGGTAAAACCACGACTGCAGCCAAACTTGCGCGCTTCCTGCAAGAGCGTCAAAAGAAAAAAGTAGCTATGGTGTCTGCCGACGTTTATCGTCCGGCTGCGATCAAGCAGTTACAGACAGTGGCTGGCGAAGTTGGCGCGATTTTCCTTGAATCGAGTGCTACTGAAAAACCGATCAGCATCGTTAATCGTGCAATTGAACAGGCAAAAATCCAGTTTGCCGATGTACTGATTGTCGATACTGCAGGTCGTCTGCATATCGATGACGATATGATGGAAGAGATTAAAGAGCTGCATGCAGCGATTAATCCGACTGAAACCCTGTTCGTGGTTGATGCCATGACCGGTCAGGATGCGGCAAATACAGCCAAAGCATTTAACGATGCGCTTCCTTTGACGGGTGTGATCCTGACTAAAACTGATGGTGATGCGCGTGGTGGTGCAGCACTGTCTGTTCGTGCGATTACTGGCAAGCCAATCAAGTTCCTCGGTATGGGCGAAAAACTGGATGCTCTTGAGCCATTCCATCCGGAACGTGTGGCACAGCGTATTCTGGGCATGGGTGACGTGCTTTCTTTGGTCGAAGAAGTTGAACGCAAAATCGACAAAGAAAAAGCCGAGAAAATGGCGAAGAAATTGCAAAAAGGCGGTAGCTTCAACTTTGAAGATATGCTGATGCAATTCGAGCAGATGAACAAGATGGGCGGCATGATGGGCTTCCTGGACAAACTTCCAGGCATGAGCAATTCTGGTATTCAAGATGCAATTGCGCAGGCGAATCCTGAAAAGCAAGTGAAGAAAATGGAAGCGATTATCCAGTCGATGACTATCAAGGAGCGCCGTAACCCTGACCTGATGAATCCAAGCCGTAAAAAGCGTATTGCAGCAGGTTGCGGTATGGAAGTCTCAGAAGTCAACAAGCTGATTAAACAGCATGCGCAAATGGCGAAGATGATGAAGAAATTTGCTAATCCGTCGGGTATGGCAAAAATGATGAAATCACTGAGCGGTCTGCAAAAACAGTTTGGCGGTGGCGGTGGTATGGGCCCACTGTTCGGCGGCAACGACAAAAAATAACTGTTTTAAATAAAAAAGGCGCGTACAGCGCCTTTTTTATTGTCTGTATTTTCTTTTATATCCAGTTTAAACAAAACAACATTTGCTTACCCAAATTTCTAGAAAAATCAGGCAGACTCGAAAACATTCGAAATAAAATAATACAGAAGGATGTATCTAATGACTCAAGTGATTGTGGTGCATGGCTATACCGCAAGTCCTGAAGAAAACTGGTTTCCATGGATTCAGGAAAAAGCCCAGCAGGAACATGTCAGCTTGAAAGTACTCAGACTTGACCCGTCAACTACGCCAAAACTGGAGGTCTGGGAACAGCAAATGCGTGAACAGATTGACGGGATTGACGAAAACAGTATTTTTATTGCGCATAGTCTGGGTTGTCTGGCTGCATTACATTATTTAAGTCGCGAATTAAAAAATCAGAGAATCAAACAACTGGTTTTGGTGGCCGGTTTCAATGGCCGACTGGGACGTCTGGAAGAAGTTAATCCGTTCATTGACGCGGCTGAAGTAGATTTTGATTTACTGAAACGTCAGATTGATGAACGTGTAGTGATTTATTCGGAAGGTGATGATCGGGTTCAGCCTGACTTCAGTCTGGAGCAAGCGGAAAGTCTGGATGCAATCGTAGTCTGTGCCGAACATCAAGGGCATTTTATTAATTCGCAGGGTTGTACTGAACTGCCGGAAGTCTGGCGAGTGATTCAGCCTTATCTGATCCAATCTTCAACTAAATAGGGAGGATGATGAACAGATTGGTTCAATGATGACAGGGTGAAGTTGAATAAGGAATATTGAATTTCATCCGCTAATAAATAATTAAAAACTTAATTTTTTTCGGAGCATTTTGCTCTCAATATAATAAGTACAATGCTATGAAAAATATAACGAAGAAAGTCTATATCGTGCCTGACTATCAGGCGACCTCAAATGACCACTGGTATCCGTGGTTAAGCCGGCAGATCAAAGACGCCGGGTTCGAGGCCAAACGGATCATGCTGGCCAATCCTTTTCAACCCGATCTGGAAGAATGGCAGCACAACCTGAAACTGCAGATTCCACATCTGGATGAGCATAGTTTCATTGTTGCGCATGGCTTGGGTGGCTTAAGTGCTCTAAAGTTTCTCGAAGAACACTATAACCGTACACAGTTGAAAATTGGCGGGCTAATGCTGGTCGCAGCTTTTGATACACCACTGGTGGCCTGGTCGGAACTAAACAAAATGGTGCAGGCAGTAAAGCTAGATCTGAACAATTTATCACTTGGCGCCAAACGTTTTGTAATGCTGCTTTCCAGCAATAATCCTTATGTGCCTGCACCGATTTCACTGCGTTTGGGCCATAGCCTGAATGCACAGATTTTTGAAATCAAAAATGCAGGGCATTTTAACAAGCTGGATGGCTATGCAGATTTTTCAAAGTTGCTCGAGCTGCTCAAACTGTGTTTGGCAAATGATCTGCAAAATGCTGCAGGCCTTTAAGCAATAAATCGGGTTCAATAATAGGCTGAAACCGTTCGAGATGCTGGGCAAAGAGTGCAGCATCTCCACCGGTCAGGATCAGCTGTGCCGGAAAATCTTGCAGTACTTTTTCAATGGTACTGAGCAGACCGAATAAAATGCCATGATGTACGGCATCAATGGTATTGCGCCCAGGACTGAGTTCCTCGAAAGCTGCATCCGGGATTTTAATGCCTTTGGTATTCTGGATCAGGGAATCGCGTTGTAAATACAGATTCGGCAGGATATAACCGCCGAGATGTTTCTGACCTTGGGCTAGATCAATGGTCAGGGCAGTCCCGCAGCTGATGACACAGTAATTTTGCTCGGTCGACTTGGCAACGGCCAGCACCTGCAACCAGCGGTCAATCCCAAGCTGGGAAGGATCATCATAGCCACAGATCAAACCGGCATAGCGTGCCTGTACCTTGGCAAAAACTACAGGAATGTTCAGGCAGGTCAGAATCGATTGAATTCGGGTATTATTTGCTTTGTCCAGCACGGAAGAAATCCCGACCTGATGCAAGCCTAAACTCTTAAAGTGCTGAATCAAGCCAAGAAGTAAGTCGGCAGGGGATTGCAAATGCATTTCCGCGGCATGTTCAATGATCTGGTTCTGCTCCGTAATCCAGTACTTGAGCCGTGTATTGCCGATATCCAACCATAGTTTTTTCATTGAATGATGCCTGTTCAGCCACCGTTTTTAAGACGGAGTTGCCCCTGATAAAATGTCTGCGTACCTGCATTCGTTTCGATAATGACCGCACCATCGTCTTGAATGCCGAGGAAAGTTCCGGAATATTGGCCTTGAATATCGGTAAATTCAACTGTTTGCTGGAAAAATGCAGCATATTGGTTAAACCGTGCCGGCAGATTCTGACTGCCATAATTAAACCATTCCCCCGCTTGCTGAATAGCCAGATACAACTCGGCAATCAGATCTACACGTGAAGTATGTGGTAGTCCCAATTCAGTCAGAGAGGTGACCTGCTGGTCTGGAATGCTTTCCATGAGTGGGCTGATATTGATCCCGACACCAACCACCACCTGTTGAGTCGAAATCGGTTCAATCAGAATGCCACCCCATTTCCCCTGCAGGCTGTACAGGTCATTGGGCCATTTCACCTGCAAGTCCAGTCCTTTTAGGCTTGGCATTTGCAGGATATTTAATGCAATTTCCAGTGCCAGGCGACCATCGATTACTTTTTGTGTATGCAGCAATGTGCTTAAATAGATGTTCCCCTCAGGAGAAATCCACTGACGTTGACGCTGTCCACGTCCCTGGGTTTGCACGCGGCTACACACTAGTACCTGTTGTACCCCTTTGGTTGCCAGTTCCCGGACATCGTCATTGGTCGATGTGGTGATCGGCTTGATCAGCAACACTTCAGGGAGTTGGCCTGCTTGACTTAAACGTTGCTGCAGTTCGCGAGTTTCTACATCCATTTGAATCTAAACGTGGTAAATGTCGTTATGGAGTTAATCATATATTTATTGATTGGTGCAATTGCAGGATTTGCCGCAGGCCTGTTTGGCGTGGGTGGTGGTCTGATTATCGTGCCAATTCTGTACATTGTTTTTACCCAGCTCCAGTACGATCCAAGCGTGATTATGCATATGGCAGTCGGAACTTCTCTGGCCACAATTATTGTAACCTCAATCAGTTCGGTGATGGCACATCATCAGAGAGGGGCAGTGTTATGGGATGTAGTGCGTAATCTGGCACCCGGCCTGGTCATTGGCTCATTCTTGGGAGCTGGAATTGCAGATTATTTATCGGGCCAAGGCCTGCAATTGCTGATTGGCTTCTTTGCAGTCTGGATTGCATTCAGAATGTTTAGAGGCGCGCATTATCAGGTTGATCCGAATCAGAAATTGCCTTCAGCCGCATTACAGTTGGCAGCGGGTGGTGGCATTGGCGTGGCATCGGCCATATTCGGGATTGGTGGCGGCAGTTTGACTGTGCCTTTCCTGAATCGTTGTGGTGTCGTCATCCAGAAAGCAGTAGCCACTTCTGCTGCCTGCGGTTTGCCGATCGCAGTGGCTGGTGCCTTAGGTTTCATCTGGTTTGGTCAGAAAGCTGAAGTCGAAGTACCAAATACGATTGGTTATATTCATATTTATGCGTTTATTGGTATTAGTGTGATGAGTTTTATCACTGCAAAATTTGGTGCAAAAGTGGCGCATTTATTATCACCAGTTCTATTAAAAAAATGTTTTGCGGCCTTATTGACTACAGTTGGTCTGTATTTTATCTATCAAGGCTTTACTGCCTGAACTACTCATTTTTTATCAGCTCAATTTTTTGAGGAGAATAGGTCACTATTCTCCTTTTTCTTTGACTGGGTTGGCTGTATAGACACAAGATTGTCTGACAATGTCAAAGTATTTTCTGCAAAAAAGCCGTTTAATAACTGAAAAGTCATCCAGAATGACTGCACTTGCATCAATAAAAATAAGACAGGAACAGTATGCAACAACAAGAAGCACACAGTTTGTCTGAACAGATTGCCAAGCATATCAGTGAACAGATTATCCGGGGTGAACTGGTTGAAGGCGAACGCATCCAGGAACTCAGAATTGCATCGGAACTTGACGTCAGTCGGGGATCAGTCCGTGAAGCCTTGCTCTTGCTTGAACGTACCCAGCTGATTGAAATCTTCCCGCGTCGTGGCGCCATTGTTTCGGAAATGTCGGCCATGCAGGTTCGTGCCCTGTTTGACCTGACCTCTTTATTGCTGGGGCAGATGGTACATCGCATGGCAGAGACCTGGCGCAGTCATGAGGCAGAGCGCATTCAGCTACTATTAGAACAATTGGAAGCCGAAACCCGCCAAGGCCATATCGAAAAGTTTTATGATTTGATCTTTCAGGGAATGGCCCAGCAACAGGAGATGGTCGGTAATCTTTACCTGATGCGCTACTATCAGGAACTGCTGCCATCTTTACGCCGTAGCTATTTTCTGACCCTGAATATTTCAAGACGTGAGCTACAGGAATCTTTTGAATTATTTAAACTGGTGACGGAAGCGATTTTAATTCGTAAATCCCATCAGGCGACGTTATTTATGGAAGATTTTTGTCGACACTTGCGCAACCTTGTGTTGGAATCTCTGATACGGATGAAACAAATTGAACTCGCGTGGGCCAGACGCTCACGACGTTAAATCAGGACACTATGCGTTTAAGCAGTTTAAAACTTTCAGGCTTCAAATCTTTTGCTGACAGTACTACCTTACACTTCAAGGATAACCGGACTGCAGTGGTGGGACCCAATGGTTGTGGTAAATCAAATGTGATTGATGCCATACGCTGGGTGATGGGTGAGTCCAGTGCGCGCCAACTACGTGGTGGCAGCATGCAGGATGTGATTTTTACCGGAACAGCCAAGCGCAAACCGGTGGGCATCGCCAGTGTAGAACTGCGTTTTGATAATACTTATGGCAAGCTGGGCGGTGCGTATAATGCCTATAATGAGCTGGCAGTGCGTCGTCAGGTCAACCGTGATGGCAAGTCTGAATATTTCCTGAATGGCACTAAATGCCGACGTCGTGATATTACCGATATTTTCTTGGGAACCGGTCTGGGGCCGCGTTCTTATGCAATTATTGAACAGGGCATGATTAACCGTCTGGTGGATGCCAAGCCTGAAGAAATGCGGGTTTTTATTGAAGAAGCTGCAGGGGTTTCCCGTTATCAGGCACGTCGCCGCGAGACCATGCTGCATCTGGATCACACGACGCAGAACCTGTCGCGTCTGGAAGATATTGCCTCTGAACTCAAGTCTCAGCTTAAAACCTTGAAACGCCAGTCAGAAACTGCCATTCAATATAAGGAACTGGAAGGCCAGATCCGTACCATCAAGATTGAAATCCTGTCGTTCCAGTGTGAGCAGAGCCAGCGTCTGCAAGAAGAATATACTGTGCAGATGAATACGCTGGGCGAGAATTTTAAGCTGGTACGTTCTGAATTGACTACTGTTGAGCATGATCTGGGAGCGACCAGTGAACTGTTCCAGCGCTTGATTCAACAGTCCACACCGCTACAAACTGAATGGCAACAGGCTGAGAAAAAGCTCAGCGAACTGGAAATGACCCTGCAGCAAAAGCAGTCCTTATTGCAGCAGAACTCAAGCAGTCTGGTGAAGCTGGAAGAACAAAAAGCACAAACCAAAGAACGTTTACAGCTGATTGAATTGCAACTGGACACCCTGCATCAACAACTCGAAGATCAGACTGCACAATTGCAGAAGCAGGAAGGTCAAAGTCAGGAACAAAACCAGGGTCTGACTGATCTGAAATCCCAGCAAGGCACAATTGCTGCCCAGTTTGCTCAAATTAAAACCCAGGTTGAGCAACAGCAACAACGTAAACAGCAAATGCTGGCGCAAAGTGAACAGCTGGCTAAAAATATTGTCCGGATTGAACAGCAAAAAGAAACCTTGCAACAGCAGGCAGCACAAATTCAGCAGCAGGCGCAGCAAGATGAGCTGGAACAGTATCAGACTGATAGAGCTGAAACTGAACAGCAAATCACTGGCTTTGAGACTCAGTTCAAAACACTGAAAACTGAGCTTGAGCAGCTACAGGCAGAACAGGCAAGCCAGCAGCAATTGCTCATGCAGCTGAAATCAGAAATTCAGGTGCTGCAATCAGAACGCAAAAACCTGAGCCAGTTACTGACCAAAGCCAATCCAAACGCCAAAGCGGATGCGGTGCAGTTAATGCAGGTGCTGAAGCTGAATCCACAGGCCAAAGCTCATGCCAGCCTGATTGAAAAGTTCCTGGCGAAATGGCTTTCTGCACAAGTACTAGAAGAAACTGAGCATTTTTTGGAAAATAGTGCACGCCAGCTCAAAGCTCAGACGACACAGGATAATATTCAGCTTGATGGGCTCCCTTGTTTAGCAGACTGGATTGAAGCGCCTCAATATTCGCTCTGGCAACAGGTGGCCGTAGCTGAGAACTTTAAACAGGCACTTGGTTTACAAACTCAGTTGCATACAGGCCAGTCGATCTTAAGTCTGGATGGCTATCATGTCGGACCCGACTGGATGATTGCACTGGACTATGATGAAGCCAGTCAGGCGGGACAAGGAGCACTGAGTCATCGTATTCGTCTGGATGAAATCGAGCAGCAACTGATTCAGCTTGAACCAAAATTCGCAGATCTAGAGCAACAGCTTCCTGAGTTAAATGCTCAAGTGAAAGCTTTACAGAGCCAGATTCAGAGCATCAATGAGCAGCAGAAGCAGGCACAAAAGCAGTTACAACAGCTTGATCTGAATATTGCTAAAGTCCAGAGTGCGACACAGGCCTTTGCAGTACAGAAACAGCAATTGCAGAACCAGTTACAGCAACTGGACGAGCAACTGGAAGAAGATGCGATGCAGAAAGACGATCTGGAAATTGATCTGCATGCACTGAATCTGAAACTGGAACAGGCACTGCCAAATTACAAAACCTTGCAATTCCAGCTGGAAGAACTCAATGCCCAGCTGGAAGACTCACAGCAAGTCACTCAGCAGGCGCAGCAGGAATTAGAATTACTGCGCCGTCAAACGGTACAAAGTCAGCAGCAGGCTGAACTGCTGGAAAAAGACCAGCTGTTTTTAAAAGAGCAATATCAACAGATTATTGCGCAAATAGAACAGGCCAAAAAGTTTGTCGATCCGGTACAGCTGGAATTACCTGCTTTACAGAGCCAGTTCAATGAACAGGCACTGATCACGGAAAAACTGCAAAAAACCTGGGCAGACTGGCAGATCGAGCTGAATCAGATCCAGAGCAAGCAGCAGCACCTGACTGAGCAGCGCCATACTTTCCAGCAGCAGGATGAACAATTGCGTACTGAACTTGAAGCCAAACGTCTGGCTTGGCAAGCTGCCAGATCTGATTTACAGCATTATTCAGAACAACTGAAAGAGTTGAATAGTGAAGTAATTTCAGGGCTGAATATTGATGTAAAAGTACATCAGGCCAAACTAGAAAAAGCCCAGGCTCAATTTGATAAATTGGGTGCGGTGAATCTGGCAGCTTCTGAAGAGTATGAAGAAGTTTCGAAACGTTATGACGAACTCAGCCATCAGATTCAGGATCTGGAAAATACCGTTGAACAGCTGCAGGCAGCAATGAAAAGTATTGATCAGGAAACCCGTAAGCTGTTTATGAATACCTTCGATCAGGTCAATGCCGAGCTACAAAACCTGTTCCCGAAAGTATTTGAGGGCGGTGAAGCGAGTTTAAGTCTTGAAGATGGATGGCAATCGGGTGTAAAACTGATGGCACGCCCACCAGGCAAGCGCAACAGTTCACTGGCATTGCTTTCTGGTGGTGAAAAGGCTTTAACCGCATTAGCACTGGTCTTTGCAATTTTCCGACTAAATCCGGCACCGTTCTGTGTACTGGATGAAGTCGATGCACCGCTGGACGATGCCAATGTGGGACGTTTTTGTAATTTAGTCAAAGAGCTTTCTGAACAAGTGCAATTTATTTATATTACCCATAACAAACTTGCAATGATGATGGCGACTGATCTTTTAGGTGTAACCATGCCTGAACCGGGAACCTCAAAATTAGTGACAGTAAATTTGGAACAGGCAAAAGAATACGGCTTAGCTGCGGAGGTATAACATGGAAATCACCACAATTATCGGGATTGTTATTGCAATTGTGATTATGCTATTCGGCATAAGACTGATCTTGAAAAAACCTGCGGAGGCTGTACCGTCACTGGATGCAGACCTGCATATTGATCCTGACAGCCAGACTCCGGTTATTCCAAGGCATGTACGATCTCAACTGTCTAAAACAGAAAGTCCGGCAGCTACACGTGTTGAACCGAGCCTGAATGAAGAAGCAGTAGACAACATTGCACCTGTGGCAGAACAACAAGAAGCCAAAGTAGAGCCAACTTTGGCTGAAACCGCCCAGCCAGAAACCAAAGCAGCAAGTCCACTCGACACACCGGTGGTTGCAGAGGAGGCAGAACCAGAAGTAGCCAAAGTAGAAGAAACAGCAAAAGAGCCTAAAGCCGCTGAATTTAGCCTGAATAGCAATATTGAAAAAGCTGAAATTTCTGATTTCAATGATGAAAGCAGTATTCTCGATGCACATCTACATGAGCAAAAAATTGTGGATGAAGAATGTTCGCTGGCTAATGCTGAAACGATTATTTCTTTGCATGTTTATCCACAAGGCCGTGCACTGTCAGGTGAAAAAACCTTAAAAGTTTTACTGAAATATGGCCTGCGTTATGGTGAACTGGCATGTTTCCATCGCTATAGTGAAGATGGCTCAAAATTGCTATTTTCGGTATTACGTATGGCAGATACCGGTATGGAAGGTTTTGACCTAGAAACCCTGTCGACTGAAGAAGTGAAAGGTCTGGCATTCTTCCTGGCTTTACCGCATAGCGATGTACAGAATGCTTTCGATACCATGGACAGCATTTCACGTCTGATTGCGCGTGAAGTGGATGGTCTGGTTTATGATCAGAACCAGCAGGAAATGACCCCGCAATTACGTGAATTCTGGCGTCATCAGGCGATTGATTATCGTGCTGGACAGACTGCAGAAGTTTAATATTCCAATATTGAATCTGCAGAATCCGATTTTTATAATAGCGAAAAGCTGAATATTGTATAGGGCGGATTTTCCGCCCTTTTTTATGGTGAAATTATGACCCAAGATGCCACTGTCATTGCGCAAATGCGTCAATTGATTCAACTGCTTGCCAAGCATAATCATGCTTATTATGTGATGGATCAACCTACGATTGAAGACAGTGAATATGATCAGCTCTTTCATCAGCTCAAAGCTTTAGAAGAACAATATCCACATTTACAACAGCCAGACACACCGACAGTTAAAGTAGGCGGTCAGGCACTTTCCAAATTTCTGACCGTAACGCATGCGGTGCCAATGCTGTCTTTAGGCAACGTGTTTAATCAGGATGATCTGTTTGCTTTCGCACGCCGTATTGAAGAGCGTTTACCCAATCAAAAGATTGAATACGATGTTGAGCTGAAATTTGACGGTCTGGCAATTTCCCTCTGGTATGAACATGGCGTACTGGTTCGTGGTGTTACCCGTGGTGATGGGGAAACTGGCGAAGATATTACCCAGAATGTCAAAACCATCCGTAACCTGCCGAAATTTCTGTCTCCAGTGAATGGCGTGATTCCAGAATTACTGGAAGTGCGAGGCGAAGTGCTGATGCCGAAATCTGGCTTTGAACGCCTGAATGCAGCCAATGCTGCGAAAGGTGAAAAAACCTTTGCCAATCCACGTAACGCCGCGGCTGGCAGTTTACGCCAGCTTGATCCGAATATTGCAGCTTCTCGACCTTTGGCTTTCTATGCTTATGGAATTGCCCAGTGTGTACCGCATCATGGTCAAACCACGATGTCAGCCAGCCTGGAATGGCTACAGCAGTTTGGCTTTGCTGTGGGTGAGCGTCATTTTATCTGCAGTAGCATCCAAGAAGTGCAAAAAGTTTACGAGCAGATCATTGAAGAACGTTCAAAGCTTAGTGTCGAAATCGATGGTATGGTCATTAAGGTCAATGACCTTAAACAGCAACAAAAACTAGGTTTCTTGAGCCGTGAACCACGTTGGGCAACCGCTTATAAATTCCCTGCGGTTGCGGCGTTGACCACCGTTGAAAATATTGACTGGCAAGTAGGCCGTACTGGAACGTTGACCCCTGTGGCACGTTTAAATCCGGTTGCCGTGGGCGGTGTGACGGTTTCCAATGTGACCCTGCATAATATTGGTGAAATTCACCGTCTGGATGTAAGAATCGGGGATACCGTCAGTGTCTATCGTAGTGGTGATGTGATTCCTAAGGTTGAAAAAGTCTGGCCAGAATTCCGTCCTGTTGACGCAGTCGAAGTGCATTTACCTGAGAACTGTCCAGTGTGTGATTCACCCGTGGTGATGCCGGAAGGTGAAGCACTGGCACGTTGTTCAGGTGAACTGTATTGTGCGGCGCAGCGCATCGAAACTATTCGTCACTTTGTTTCGCGTAAGGCTATGGATATCGAAGGTCTGGGCGATCGCTGGGTAGAGTCATTGCTACATCTCAATCTTTTAAAAGATGTTTCGGATATTTATCACTTGCATGAGCATCGTGAGCAATTGCTGCAAATCGAAAAAATGGGTGAAAAATCCGTGCAGAATCTCATTGATTCGATTGAAAACAGTAAGAAAACTACATTGGCAGCGTTTATTTATGCACTCGGTATTCGCGGTGTAGGTGAAACGACAGCACGTATGCTGGCCAATACTTTCCAGACTCTCGACGCTTTGCGTAGTGCTGATGTAGACGCTTTAAAGAAAACACCGGATGTTGGTGATATTACCGCAGAATGGATTGTTGATTTCTTCCAGGCACCGCATAACCTGGAAGTATTGGATCGCTTGTTGGCTGCCGGTATTCATTGGGATGCGCCAATTGCACCAACGCGCCAACCACTGAATGGTGAAAGCTGGGTAGTGACTGGAACTTTAAGTTCTATGGGTCGTGATGAAGCGACGCAATTACTGCAAGCCTTAGGTGCACGGGTCAGTGGCAGTGTCTCTAGCAAAACCAAATGTGTGGTGGCGGGTGAAAAAGCGGGTTCTAAGCTCGATAAAGCAGAAAAACTTGGTGTGCCTGTGATCAATGAAGAACAGTTTATTGCCTTGATGAAAGAGTATGGGCAAATCGAAGGCTAATCAGTTCTAAACAATGACTCAAATAAAAAAGACACCCAGGATGATGAATTTTGAGGTGTCTTTTTTATTGCTAGTTCAAAACTATAGATGAATGAGAGAGGGAGGATGGACAAATACAAGGACGGGTTCGGAAATGTGAGTTGAATTCACGTACAATATCGATTCATTTGCAGGATAGATCCTGCCTTATTAATTCTGTTCTCCCGTTGATGATTGGCATACACATGGCGCAAGCAAAGAAATCTTTTCCGCAACAAAAATCGCAATTACATGCACGAAATCTGCATCGCAGTCGTTACGATTTTCCTCAGTTAATCAAGAGTTGTCCGGAACTTGCGCCTTTTGTCAGCCCGAATCAATATAACGATCTTTCAGTCAATTTTTCTGATCCACTGGCTGTGAAAATGCTCAATAAAGCATTGCTGAAGCATTTTTATGGCATTCAATATTGGGATATTCCGCAAGATTATCTTTGCCCACCGATTCCGGGTAGAGCGGACTATATTCATTATTTGGCTGATCTGTTAAGTCTCAATAATAACGGCCAGATTCCAACAGGGCGTGCAGTTCAGGTGTTAGATATTGGGGTAGGTGCGAACTGTATTTATCCGATCATTGGGCATCGTAGTTATGGTTGGAAATTTGTTGGCTCAGACATTCATTCGGCATCGGTTAAAGGTGCTCAATTTATTGTGGAGGCAAATCCGAATCTCAGGAAGGGGATTCAGATTCGATTGCAAAAGACACCGAGCAATATTTTCAAAGGTGTGATTAAACCTTCAGATCGTTTTGATTTGACCCTGTGTAACCCACCATTTCATGCTTCGCAAGATGAGGCAAATGCCACAGCAACGCAAAAATTACGCAAACTTGGCAAACCGGTTGATCGGTCTAAAGTGGTGTTAAACTTTGGCGGACAAAAGAACGAGTTGTGGTGCGACGGTGGAGAAGAACGCTTTGTTTGCCAGATGGTACAAGAGAGCACACAGTTTGCTGAGCAATGTCTTTGGTTTAGTACGCTGGTTTCTAAGAAAACCACATTGCCTATGCTATTAAATACCTTGCGTAAGTGCGGTGCAGTGGATGTAAAAACTATTAAAATGACGCAGGGGCAAAAAGAGAGTCGTTTTGTGGCTTGGACTTTTCTAGATACAAAGCAACAGCAAGCGTGGAAAAATGCGCGTTGGACTTCTGCTTAGCTTGTTTTTATGCAGGAATAGTGAGCTTGTGGGCGCATAAGTCGGTGTAGTAGCTCAAATTTAATCTGACAGACACCATAAAAAATCGGTCACTGTCAGATCAGGTTTGAGCTCGTACAATTAAGGAATATATTTCTTCACCACACCATCATCCAGCAATTGCTGGAAATGTTCGACCAAGCTTTCTTTTACTGGACGATATTCCAGACCGAGTTCATCCTTACTTTTTTGTGCATTAAAGAAAATTGGATAACCCATATTGAGTTCAACAAATTTACGGCTAAAGCCGGCCAGAGGACCAAAAATCTTGAAAGCCGTTTTTGGCAACTGGTTGCGCGGAAACGGGAATTTTGGACCAAATGCTTCACGCAGGATTTTACCCATTTCTAGCAGGCTCAAAGTCTCACTACAGATAATATAACGGCCATGCGCTTCCGGATTAAATGCAGCACGGATATGGGCTTCCGCAACATCTTGAACATCCACCACACCATTCCACATTGGTGGAACACCCAGCAAGGTCATGCCATTGGCAAACTGTTGCAGAACTTCCACACTGCCTGATTGAGTATTAGGCGTTAAGGACTCCCCAAAGACCAGTGCCGGATTGATACAGATCAGGTCCCAGCGATCCTGCGCTTCCGCCATTTCCCAAGCTTTGCGTTCTGCCATGACTTTGGAATATGGATAAGGCTGATGGGTTTCTGAACTGGTGGTATTCCAGTGAGATTCATCAAAACTGGTGTGCTCGGTTTGCAAAATATCAATCGCATCGCCATACGTTGAGGCAATACTTGAGGTGACAATCACACGTTTGACAGATTCAGTTTTATTGACGCTATTCAGCACATTTTGCGTACCCAGAATTGCCGGTTCAATAATGTCTTTGAGCGCATCTTTATAATTGGTGACCACAAAAGGCGAGGCCATATGAAAGACAATTTCACACCCTTCCATGGCCGCATCAAAAGAACCGGGCTTGAGCAGGTTAGCTTCAAACAGCTTTAAGGTCCCCGGGCTGCTGTCTGCAATTTGTTCAAGGTGTGTATAACTCTGGGTTTTATTCAGGTCACGTACAGTGGCGTGTACGGTATAACCTTGTTTTAAAAGTTTCTGGATCACCCAACTGGCGATATAGCCAGATGCGCCGGTGACCAGAACAGGTGCTGTGCTATGTTGTAATGTCATATTTAAACCGTTGTTGTTTTGACTTCTTTCATCGTAGGCACAATTATGCATGAACCAGGCCAAACAGGTGAGTCCAAGATAAAAATAAGCAACAAGATAAGTGCTTATTAATATTTACAAAAATTAACGTTTGAATATTCCAGCTTGCTGGATTGAATAAAAACGGAACGAAAAATGCAAGATGTTGTTTTATAAATGGGATTTGGCCGAACAGAGAGCGTAAATGCAAGTGCTTCTCATTTTAATTATATAAAAATCAGATATTTACCATAATTTTGCTTTTGCAAATCAAACATCTTTTCTCCATAATAGGATGATAAAAGCAGGGAGTAATTCAAATGCGCGGTAATCCAGAAGTCGTAGATTATTTAAATATGCTGATCGGTGGCGAACTGGCTGCTCGTGATCAATACCTGATTCACTCTCGTATGTATGAAGATTGGGGTCTGACTAAAATCTTTGAACGCATCGACCATGAAATGCAGGAAGAAGCACAGCATGCAGATGCCCTGATCCGTCGTGTCCTTTTTCTTGAAGGTACGCCAAATATGCAGCGTGATGACATCGAAGTTGGTGAAGATGTGGTGACCTGCCTGAAAGCTGACCTGAAGCTTGAGTATCATGTCCGTGAAAAGCTGGCTCAAGGGGTCAAACTTTGTGAAGAGAAGGGCGATTATGTGACCCGTGACATGCTGCGCCAGCAAATGTCGGATACGGAAGAAGATCATACTTACTGGTTAGAAAAACAGTTACGTTTGATCGAGCTGATTGGTCTGCAAAACTATATCCAGTCACAAATGTAAGATATTGAATAATAAAAAACCCAGCAGATGCTGGGTTTTTTGATTCTGTAGACTTAAGAATTGTTGTTACTGACAATTCCGATTTTTTTCACTTCCAGACGCTGAGCCGCAGCCATCACCATGGCGATATGCTTATATTCAGTTGCGCGATCAGCCTTGATTTTAATCTGATCCTGATCGGCTTTTTGCGCCACGGTCTTGAATAAGGCTTCTAGCGCTTGAGCATTCGCCACCGGCTGATCATTCCAGAAGATCTGGCCCTGAGCATCCAGACGCAAATTCACAATCTCTGGCGGTTTTTCCTCAGTCGGTGGTGGTGTGCCATTTGGCAGGTTGATATTAATCGAATTATTCGGCAACGGAATTGTGATAATAAACATAATCAGCAAGACCAGCATGACATCAATCAATGGTGTCATGTTGACGTCCAGCATTACATCATCATCCTGACTTGAGCCAACATTCATTCCCATAACTGGATTCTCCCTCAATCTTAAGGTGAAGCGGGCGGGGTCGTGACAAATGCAATCTTGCCAATACCTGCTTGCTGGGTAGTACTGATGACCTGATCAATCGCTTCAAAAGCTGTTCTTTGATCACCGCGAATATGCACCTCAGGCTGAGGACGTTTCTGGGCTTCTGCCTGTAAACGGGTCAATAAAATTGCCTTGTCCGGAATATAGGATTCATTCCAGAAAATATCGCCATTTTTGTTGACTGCCAGCTGGATATTTTCCGGCTTAGTTTCATACGGGACATTACGTTCTTCAGGCAGATCGACCGGTACGGTATGAATTGCAACTGGTACTGTAATCAGAAAAATAATCAGCAGTACCAGCATCACATCAACCAGAGGCGTGGTATTAATGGTACCAATGACCTCATCATCGCTGTCGTTTGAATTGACCATCATTCCCATGGTTGACCCCCATTTTTATTTTGTGTCGCGGTGAACAGGATTGTTTGAGCTGATTTCGCCGCTCAGTAGTACAGCATGCAGGTCAGAACCAAAGGTACGAACTTCTTCCATCACCGCTTTATTACGGCGAGTTAACCAGTTGTAGCCAAGTACTGCAGGAACTGCCACTGCCAGACCGATTGCAGTCATGATCAGTGCTTCACCGACCGGACCAGCAACTTTATCGATTGATGCCTGACCAGAAATACCAATTGCAGTCAAGGCATGGTAAATGCCCCAAACGGTACCAAACAGACCTACGAAAGGTGCAGTAGAACCTACGGTTGCAAGGAAGGCCAGACCACCACTCAGATGGCTTTGAATCTTGTCGACTGCGCGTGAAATAGAAATCGTAACCCAAGTATTAAAGTCGATACGCTCAAGTAAAGTACCGCCATGGTTTTTGGTTGACTTGATGCCTTTTTCAGCGATAAAACGATATACGCTGGCTTCATCCAGGTTCTCGGTGGCATTATCCAGAGAAGAAGATTCCCAGAACTGATGCTCTGCTTCTTTGGCTTGTTTGCGAATCTTGCCTTGTTGCAAGCACTTGGTGATCATGATGTACCAGGTACCGATTGACATGATCACCAGAATGAACAGGGTCACTTTAGACACCATGTCGCCTTCTTTCCACATGGCTTCCAGACCATAAGGGTTGCTGGCAGGTTTTTCAGCTGCAGCAGGTGCTGGCGGTGTAGGCTCAGCGACAGTCGCAGGAGTTGGGGTTGCCGTTTCAGTGACTGTCGTTGCAGGTGTAGGGGATTCTTCAGCAAATACAGTTTGCAAAGGTAGTAAAGTACTTGCCGCAATGACACTTGCAGCAGTGATATTTTTTAAAGTGTGTCGTGCGTTTTTCATAATGAATCTCCTCATTTTGTTTTTAATCTGTTGTCTGGATCAGTCCAAGATAAATTCGTAGGGAATGTCGTACCAAGATTCTTGTGGTTCACCATTTTTCATTGCAGGTTTAAAGGTACATAAGCTGAAAGCCTTGGACGCTGCACGGTCAAGTGAACGGCTGCCACTGGATTTTTTTACTTTGGCATCTTTCACTTTGCCGTCGGTATTCACAAAGACAGAGATCAGCACATTACCTTGCTCTTCATTCATTAATGCATCACGTGGATAATCTGGACGCTTACAGCCAGCTTCACCTTGAGATACGCCGCGTGTAACGCCAGTTGGTTGCGGTGGAGCAGCAGGTGCCGCTGCAACAACTGGAGCTGGTGCAGCCACCGGACTTGGGGATGGTGTTGCTGCAGCTACAGGCGTTGGTTCTGCAACCGGTTGAGTGACTGTTGGTGTAGGCTGTGTTTTCTGTACCGGAACCACTTTTTCTACCGGTTTAACCTCAGGCACTTGTGCCACTTTTTCTACAATTTTCGGTGGTTCTGGTGGTGTTTCTTTTGGTGGCTCAGGTTCAGGCGGCTTAATATCTTGAATAATCATTAGCTCAACTGGCTGTTCCGTTGGTTTAATAATGTCTTTTGCCATACCTGCCATTAGCACCAGGCCCACCAGGATATGCAAGAAAATCACGACACCAATTCCAGTCAACTTTTTGGCGGAGCTTTTTTCTATGTCTTCAAACGTTGTGCTCATCATGACTCCTGGAATTTAAGACAAACAGGAAATAGTGCACTGATGAGAAAATTTTTTTAGTTACAGGCAGCATTATTTTTTGTTTGGCTAAAATTAAACGGGGAAAACCGCAAACACCGCTTGGCAGCAGTGTTTGCGAAGTAATTAATTAAAAGAATTTATAAGTACCACGTAGGAAGTAGGTACGGCCCATTGGATCACCGTGACGAGGGTCATAGCCATATTGAGCATTGTTGGTTGCATCAGAAGCAGGTGGTTCTGCATCAAACATGTTGCGAATACCTGCAGTTAGCTCTAAATTCTTGAATCCGCTATAGGTTCCTGCAAAGTTATAAAGCGTATAGGCACTTACATCACGTTCTTGAGAAAAGTCTTCATAACCACGGATATATTGTTGTTCTAGTCTCATTTTCCAGTCTTCATAAGACCAGTTGATATTGGCAATATGTCTCCAGCGGACGACTGCAGGATCATCATAGATGCCGACGAGCCCTTCCCATTCACCGTTTGGTTCTTCTTGCTCATCCATTTTGATGACATAGGTACCATCAATCCCAAAACCAAAACGGCCTGTTGCTGTCATTGGGCTTAAGTAGTTCAGGCTGAGGTCAATCCCTTCAGTTTTTAATCCACCCATATTTTGTAGAGTTGTATTTAAATACTGGATACGACCATCTGGAGCGTAAACGATCAGATTGCCATAGCGATCAAGGTCATTAAAAATGTCATTAGGAGTAACTGAGCTGACTAAACCTTCAATATCAATATTGTAGTAATCAGCGGTGAATACCAGATTCTTGATTGGTTCATATACGAATCCGGCTGTAAAAGAGGTTGATTCTTCTGGCTGTAAGTCTGGGTTACCACCTTGTTTACGCTTGAACTGCATACCACATTGGTCTGCAAATTGGGTGCTGGTCGGTTGACCGTTAGCATCACAAAAACGTGGGTTATTGAAGTTAGTGCTAGTATTGGTTTCACTTTGTAAAGAGTTGATTTCCCACATACTTGGGGCGCGGAATCCAGTACTATAAGAACTACGGAACATTAACTCTTTAACCGGTTCCCAACGTAGGGATACTTTTGGATTGAAAGTATCACCAAAGTCACTATAGTCATCATAACGTGCCGCAAGTTGAGCTTCTAGAGTCGGCAAGATCGGTACATGTAATTCAGTAAACACCGCAGTAATATCACGGTCACCTGAACTTGACGGTTTATTTGGATCAATACCAGAACCTGGAACCTGGCGAACAAGATCGGCATTCACCTTGGCTTCCCAGTCCTGAGTGGTGTAGCTACCACCCAAGGCAAATCCAACTTCACCTGCAGGTAGTTCATAGATTGGACGGCTGACAGTGAAATCTATAGTGGTAGAATCCAGACTTGCCATATTTGTTGGACCTGCCACATCAAAAGTAGACCATTTCCCAGCATCTGCAGCGGCCTGAGGACCAAATGGGTTTAAGGTGCCATCATTAAGTGCGGCTTGAACCAAACTTTGATTCAGGTAACCACTGACAAAATTATCAGTTGCTTCACTTTTGGCATAAGTAACGCCACCATTTACATCCCAACCGTAGACTTCACCTTCAATCCCTGCAAAAAAGCGGTTTGATTCATTTTCTGATTGAGAAACACGGTTACCTGATTGTGAACGTAAATAAAGTGCTGCTCTTGGATCTACCAGACCAGCGATGTCTGGTGTAATGCCGTTGCCTGGATAATATTTGCTGGTATTTGGAATAGAAAGACTACCTCCCCATACATCAGGTGCTATCGAGGTTTTTACTTTACTTTCAGTATAAATATATTCAGCAACCGCATTTAATGAATCGGTTAATTTGAAGGTACCTTTACCTAGAGCTGAAAAAGTTTCTTCTTCTGGAGTAATACCAATGAGTGCTTGAGTGTTTAACAAGCAACGTGTACCAGATACAAACATATTTGGTGCATTATTACAGTTTTGATTGATATAAGGGTTAACTACACCTACACCTGAATCTAAAAGGTTGGCAGGGAAGCCGGCACTTGAACCGATCGCCATGTTTAACTCTGGAATTAAACCACCACGACGGCTGACTTTACGATCTTTGGCCATGATCATGTCAGAAGTACGATAATCGACTACACCGTAAACGTTGAAACCTTGTTCATCCAGATCACCATAACCACCGAAAATAGAGACATCATATTTGTCGCCATTCTTTTCTTCAGGTGCTTGCAGTCCACCAGAAATACCGAAACCTTGGTATTCCTTTTTGATAATAAAGTTAATTACGCCGGCAATTGCATCTGCACCATATACTGCAGAAGCACCATCACGCAGAATCTCGATTCGCTCAACCATCGCGAGCGGAATAATATTCAGGTTAACTTCAGAAGTACTAAATGGGCTGTTAGCCAAACGACGCCCATTTAATAAAACTAAGGTCTTATCAGTACCAATCCCACGCAGGTTGGCAGAAGAGCCTGAAGTATTACTTTTACCAATATTTTGAGAAACAGCAAAACCAGCTTGGTTAGCACTTACTTTATTAATTGCTTCTTCAACCGTGGTGACCCCCTGATTCACCAGATCTTCGACTTTAAGCACAGTAATAGGAGATGCACTTTGTGCAGCTACTCCTTTAATAGATGAACCTGTCACTGTCACTTTTTGAACCTTGGTAGGTTGAGCGGCAGAGTTTTCTGGTTCATCGGCTGCATGTGCCAAAGACAAGCACATCATACTTAAGCTGAGTGCGCTTAACTTGAGTAGTCTTTTGCTGACGGTTGGAGCCCCCATAGATCCGACTAGTTTGTTTATTTTCATCGTAAAGTTCACCTTTCTTGTTGTGTGAAGATAATGCTGTATTTTTTTTAAGCAAAGCAAGTGCCAACTTAGTCAGAATTCTTCTAAAAATATTCAATATATTAAGAAATGCTTAATTTATAGGGTCTTAGAAAGAGAGAACTTGTGCGTCAGGGAAAACAGATGAGCTGTATTGGAAGTAATAAGAAAAAATGATATTGCAAATCAGTATTTATTGATTAACTCTAAACATTAATTGAAAAATATGTGAACTAATCGATATTTTTAGATTCTTTAATGTAGGTGAAATATGAGTTATGAGGGGTGGTTGTTTAATTTTTAGACATATTCTTAGTTATTAAAAAATATAGATTTATTTTTTTGGATTACGAATGGCTGAATTGGAATGTGCTATAAAATGACCCACTAGCGAATTATTTTTGTGCAATAAAGTGAAAGTCATTGTAGGATTAGTGCAGTAAATACTGCAGATAGTATCTAAGTAATTGCTTAAATTATTATTATTTTAAATGATTAATAAAAATATATTTTTTGTTGTAAAAAGAACTTAATTGTTACTTAAAGTATAGAGTGGCATGAAATTAGCTTTCAAACGCTAGATTCATAAGATAGGCGGAATGTTGAAAAATAAAAAAACATGAAGCAAATCAGAAGAGATTAAATGCTTTTAAAAAACCTTAATCATTTTAATGATTTAAATAAACAAAAATAGGTGTGAATTTGAAATCAGTAATTTTAAGGATGACAGTTTTAGCACTGGCAGTAACATCAGGGGGGATGGCTTTAGCAAAATCATCTGCACATCCGGATAAAATTTTAAACCTGGCTTTCGAAGCACCTGATGACGGTTTTGATATGGTCAAAACCTATAATTTTTATAGTGGTAGCGTGGCTGAGGCCATTTTCGAGCCTTTGTTGCGTTATGACTATCTGGCCCGGCCTGCAATTTTGGCTCCGAATACCGCCGAGTCTTTACCCGTGGTTGAACAGGATGGCAAAGTTTATACCTTTAAAATCAAGCCAGGAATTTATTTCAGTCCGGATCCAGCCTTTCAGGGCAAGAAGCGTGAACTGGTTGCCCGGGATTATATTTATTCCATGCAAAGGGTGATGGATCCGAAAAGCCATTCGCCTTCTTTTTCCTTTATCGAAGGCAAAATTCTTGGCGCAGATCAAGTTATCCAGCAGGCCAAAAAAACTGGCAAGTTCAACTACGATGCACCTATTCCCGGTTTAAAAGCCCTAGATAAATATACCTTACAAATTACCCTGACCCGTTCCGACCTGAACTTTCCTTACATTCTGGCCTATGTCGCTTTTGCTGGTACTGCACGCGAAGTCATCGAATATTATGGCGATCGGGTAGGTCAGCATCCAGTCGGAACAGGGGCATACCAGTTACACAAATATGTGCCGCGTAGCCGTATTGAATTAACTGCTAATCCAAATTATCGCGGTTTTGTCTGGAACTTTAAGGGGGATGGTTCAGAGTGGGATCAACGGATTGTCAAGGCCATGCAAGGCAAGCAGATGCCGCAAATCGGCAAGGTCAAGATCAGTATCATTGAAGAAGAACAATCACGTTGGCTGGCTTTAAAATCTGGACAATTAGACTATGACAAACTGACTGCAAGTGGCGCTGAACAGGCATTGGAAAATAAGCAGCTGAAAAGTGAATACAAGAAAAAAGGCATCCTGCATTATCCGAATAAAGAACCGGAAATCACCTATACCATCATGAATATGCGTGATCCGGTGATTGGTGGGAACTCACTGGAAAAAATTGCACTACGCCGTGCCATTGCCTTGTCCTATAACCAGAAAGAAGCCATCCAGCAGCTATATAAGGGGCATGCTGTTAAAGCTGAAATGATTCTTCCTGAAGGCGTGGGCGGATATAACCCGAATTATAGAAGCAGTATTGCCTATAACCCATTACTCGCCAATAAACTGCTCGATCGTTTTGGCTACAAGAAAGGCGCCGATGGTTATCGTACCTTGCCTGATGGCAAACCATTGGTTCTGAAAATGAACTCGACTAGCTCAAGCTCTTCCGTTATTTCTGCGGAGCTATGGAAAAAGAACCTGGATGCAATCGGGGTAAAAGTTGAATTTAAAGTCAGTAACTTTGCCGACAATTTAAAAGAAGCCACCCAGTGCAAACATATGATGTGGGGTGGCGCCTGGATTGCAGATTATCCGGAAGGGGAAAACTTTGCTCAGTTGCTGTATGGCCCAAATGCCCAGCAAGGTAACCTGAGCTGCTATACCTCTAAAGCCTATGACGCGCTGTATCAAACCGCAATGAAGCTGCCACCTCAGCAACGTACTCCCTATTATGAGCAGATGAACCGCCAGATGGAGGCCGATAATCCATGGATTTTGCACAATACCCGGGTACGCAACTGGCTGATTCACCCACAGGTACAGGGCTTTAAGGCACATCCGGTGACCAGGGCAGTTTGGCAATATCTGGATATTGAACCTGTTAAAAAATAACTTGAGAAGATTAAGAACCAGTATGAATGTGAATACAAACGCTTTAAAAAAGCTGGCCAGTGGGGTTTTAGTGGCCAGTTTAATGATGGCAGGTGCTGCACCCACATGGGCTGCCAATCCCGCCAATCCGAATAAAGTCTTAAAAACGGTCTTTCCCGCGGCTGAAACCGGTTTCGATCCCGGTTATATCCATGACCGTTATTCGGCCAAGATTAACTCGGCGATTTTCGAAACCTTATATACCTATGATTATCTGGCCTCCCCAGCGAAACTGGTGCCATTGACTGCGGTAGATATGCCTCAAGTCAGTGCAGACGGTTTGACTTATACCATTAAAGTTAAAAAGGGCATTTACTTTGCGGATGATCCGGTCTTTGGCGGTAAAAAACGTGAACTGACCGCCTACGACTATGCCTATTCTCTAAAGCGTCTCTTAGATCCAAAACTTAATTCACCAAATAGCTGGTTGCTGGATGGTCGGATCAAAGGGCTGGAAGCATGGACAGCCATGGCGAAAAAAAATGGCAAAGTCTATGAAAATCCATTTGAAGGTATTCAGACTCCAGATCGCTATACCTTGGTACTCAAGCTGAATAATCCGGATCAGAACTTTCCGATGTTGCTGGCCCACGGTCCGGCTGCCGCAGTCGCACGCGAAGTCATTGAAAAGTACAAAGACAAAGCTGGCTGGGTGATGAGTAAGCCGATTGGTACAGGGCCTTATGTGCTTAGCCGCTGGACACCGGGATCACGCATTATCTTAAAGCCGAATCCGGCTTACCGTGGTTTTGTCTGGAACTATAAAGCCAATAGTGCAGCAGACCAGACGATTGTCAGTGCGATGCAGGGCAAAAAAATGCCTCAAATTGGCACCATTGATGTGCGTGTCATTGAAGAAGCTCAATCACGGATGTTGTCATTTAAGAAAAATGAACTAGATCTGGTTGAAATCGACGGCGATCTGGTCGTGCAAGCATTGGATGGCGACAAGTTAAAACCTGAGTTGGTCAAGCAAGGCATCAAGCTGTCACGCATGTTGGAGCCATCGATAAACTACCATTACTGGAATATGCAAGACCCGGTAGTAGGTGGTTTTGCACCAGAAAAAATAGCCTTACGTCGTGCCATGGCAATGGCTTTTTCTGTTGAAAATATGATTAGCGTATTACTAAAAGGAGATGGTGCAAAACTACACATGCCTATTCCGCCAGGAGTTGCAGGCTATTCACCCGCTTATAAAACCAGTACGCCATATTCGGTCAAGGCAGCCAACATGTTGCTGGATCGCTATAACTATAAGATCGGTGCGGATGGCTGGCGGAGAACTCCTGAAGGCAAACCTCTGGTGATTGAACTGATTACGGCCAATACCAGTCGTGGTCAGCAACAGGGCGAATTCTGGAAAAAGACCTTAGATAATATTCATATCAAACTGACCAGTAAGGCCATGCCATTTGCTGAAGGCATTAAGCTGGAAAAGCAATGTAAAACCATGTTTAAAAGCTCTGCATGGATTGCCGACTATCCTGATGCAGATAACTTCATGCAGCTGTTCTATGGCAAAAACGTCAATGTCACCAATAATGCCTGCTTCAAGCATGCGGAATATGACCGTTTATATGAACAAAGTCAAAGCATGCCACCGGGTCCTGAACGGGATCTGGTTTATCGCAAAATGACCCGTATTCTAGAGGTCAATATGCCAACCATGATGCTGTATAGCACTTACCGTAATGCACTAGCGCAACCTCATGTTATTGGACACAAGTCCCATCCGATTCTGTCCACAGAATGGATGTATATCGATATTGATACTAAAAAGTAAGAAAAAGCTGGAGATGAAGATGACATTAAAACACTTGAAATTTACCACACTCTGTCTGGCGATGATCGGGGGATCTCAAACCGTCATGGCAGAGACCCAAACCCAGCTTTTGCCTTTATTCAAGGCTGCAGAAATTCCGGCATTGTGCGATGCCAATCTGGATAAAATGCAAAAAGATATCCAGAAATTTGAAAGCCAGAAAATCAAAAATAAGGCTGAAGCCCGTCCTTATCTGGCAGCTTGGGATACATTGCAGGCATCGATTGGTGATTTTGTTTCACCTATCGGTTTATATAGCAATGTTGATCCTGATCCGGCCTTGCGTCAGGCAGCAGATGACTGTGAGCTGAAAATCAGTAAATACCTGACTTCCATGTATCAGAGTCCAAAACTGTATGCCCAGTTCAACAAACTGAAAGCCACAGATCCGGTCGATGAAAAATTCCTGAAAGATATTCTGAATCAGTTTGAAAAAACGGGGGTACAACTCAGCGCAGAGAAACAGAAGCGTCTGAAGGAAATTATTGAAGAAAGTACCAAACTGGGGCAGGACTATTCCAAGAATGTACGTGATAACCCTGAAAAAGTTGAATTCACTGTTGCAGAGCTGAAAGGTTTACCTGAGAGCTATATCGCCGGTTTAAAGAAAAATGAAAAGGGCAATTATCTGCTCGGCTTCGACTATCCGGAATATCAGCCATTTATGGAGCTGGCAGAGAGTGATGAAGCTCGTAAACGTTATCAGACTGCCTATACCCGCCGAGGGACTGAGAAAAACCTCGAATACATGAAAAAGGCTATTGATCTGCGTTATGAACTGGCCCAGCTATTCGATAAAGACAGCTATGCTTATGTTGCCTTAAAAGATCGTATGGCCAAAACCCCAGAAGCAGTCAATAGTTTTCTGGATGAGGTCTATGCCAAAGTTGCGCCATTAGAAAAGCAGGATGTTGAAGAATTACGTCAGTTCAAGGCAGAAACCTTAAAAATTCCGCTGGAAAAAGCAGAGATTGAGCGCTGGAGCCAAGGCTACTGGAGTGAAAAACTGCGTCAGGCCAAATATAAGGTGGATCAGGAAAAACTGCGTGATTATTTCCCGACTGAAGCGGCTCAAAAATGGTTATTTGCCGTATCCTCCGATTTATATGGGATTGAATTCAAGCCGGTAAAAGTCAAAGCCTGGCACGATGAAGTTGAATACTATGCCGTGCATGACAAAGCCACCGGTGAGTTTATGGGCGGACTTTATGTCGATAAATATCCACGTGAAGGCAAATATGGCCATGCTGCAGTCTGGGGCGTTTATGGTGGCAGCCGTTTAAATCATCGCCGTCCGGTCTCTGTTTTGGTGACCAACTTCAACCGTAAAGGTCTGAACAGTAATGAGCTGGAGACTTTTGTACATGAAATGGGTCATGCGCTACACGGAATATTATCGAAGACCCGTTATACCGAGCAGTCAGGTACATCGGTAGAGCGTGACTTTGTTGAAGCACCTTCGCAAATGTATGAAGAGTGGGCGCGCCGTTTCGAGACTTTATCTAAAGTAGCAGATTACTGTGAACCTGCTTGTCCTCGTGTCGATGAAGCCATGACCGAGCGCTTAAAGAATGTGAAAAATTATGGTCGCGGCCTGCATTATGCCCGTCAGACTTTATATGCTCAGTACGACATGGCCCTGCACGGTAAAGATGCGAAAAGTATTGATCCATTAAAACTCTGGCAAGATATGGAAAGTAAAACTGCATTGGGTTCTGTTCCAGGTCAGCAATTCCCGGGTCAGTTCGGACACTTGATGGGTGGCTATCAGGCGGGTTATTACAGCTATATGTGGTCTGAAGTGCTGGCACTCGATATGTTGTCTGCTTATGGTGACCATCTGATGGATCCAAAAGTCGGCATGCACTATCGCGAGACTGTACTGGCACAAGGCGGACAAAAGCCGGGCGATCAGATGGTTAAGGATTTTCTGGGCCGTGATCCGGACAGCAAAGCTTTCTTTAATGAAATTTCAGGACATTAAGTCAAGGAAGGAAAGCGATGCTGGCATATATTATTCGAAGGATTTGGCAAATGATCCCCACCATGCTGGGGGTGATTCTGCTGATATTCCTGTTATTTAACTGGGTCGGGGGAGATCCGGCCTATATCCTGGCCGGTAAAATGGCCAATGCTGAGCAGATTGAAAATATCCGCCAGCAGCTCGGGGTCGATCAACCTTATTACGTACAACTGTGGATTTTCATCCAGCAGATTTTGACCTTTGATTATGGCGTGAGCTGGAGTACCGGTGAGTCGGTATCCCAGATTATTACCACGCGTTTGGGGCCATCACTGACCATTTTGATTCCACTGACTATCCTGCAAACGATTGTTTCAATCATTCTGGCGCTCGGGGTGGCTTCAGTGCGTGGTTCGCTGACTGACCGCATGATCATGATGCTGTGTACCATCGGTATGTCGATCAGTATTCTGGTCTATATCATCGTATTCCAGTACGTCTTGGCTTATGAACTGAGCTGGTTCCCGGTACAGGGCTGGAGCGATAACTTTACTGAAAATTTATTCAAATATGCACTATTGCCAGTATTAATCATGCTGGTGGTGAGTATTGCACCGACTTTACGTCTCTACCGCAGTTTTGTTCTGGATGAAGTCAATCAGGATTATGTCCGTACCGCACGTGCCAAAGGTCTGGGCGAAAGCCGCATTCTGGGCGTGCACGTACTGCGCAATGCTTCGATTCCAATCATTACTGATGTCATGGCGGGACTTCCGGCTTTACTGATCGGTGCTTTCCTGATTGAACGTTTCTTCGGTATTCCTGGCATTGGCCGTGAAGTGATTATCGCAGTTGAACGTTCTGACTTTCCGGTAATTAAAGCGATTACGGTCTATGTTGCGGCTGCGACCATGTTATTTAACCTGATTGCCGATCTGATCTATAAATGGGTCGATCCACGTGTACAGTTGAAGTAGGTGAATTATGCTGAGTGCGATATTTAAAAAAGAGCAACATGCTTCAGCAGTGCCTGAGTCTGCTTCAACCGGATTATGGCAGCTGGCGTTGCGTCGTCTGAAACGTGACCGCATTGCGATGTTCTCCCTATTTGTGGTGCTGTTTTATCTGCTGATGTTGCTGCTTTCCATGACAGGTATGATTGCCAAGGACTGGAATAAGGAAGTGGCGGTGAGTTATGCACCCCCAAGTTTTATCTATACACCGTCTGTACCTGGAGCTGCAGGTGAAGATCAAAGTACTGAATCTGCCGTAGTGCCAGTTAATCCAGTTGATCCTTTAAAAGATGTGATTGCAGAACTGGAAGCAGAAATTGCTGCTGAACAGGGCGCAGGTGTGATTGATTATTATGGTGTAGTCGATCCACTGGCTGAAGATATGAAAGCCATTGATCAGGAATTAGGGGGTCAGTTACTGGATCAGAGTAGTGAGCTTAAACAGAGCCTGTTCTTTGGCGCAGATAAATGGGGTCAGGATGTACTACTGAAAACCATTAAAGGTGCAGAAACTTCGATTTTAGTTGGCCTGATTGCTGCGCTGGTTGCGGTGGTGATTGGTACAGTACTTGGTGCGATTGCTGGCTATTTCGGTGGTTGGGTCGATGATGTGCTGAACTGGTTCTACAATATCTTTACTTCTATTCCTTATCTGTTGCTGGTGTTAGCGATTGCAGCAGTACTGCAACAAAAAGGGATTTTATCGATTATCCTGATTTTGGGTCTGACCGGCTGGACCGGGGTATTCCGCCTGGTTCGTGCGGAATATATGAAGCATACTGCACGTGAATATGTACTGGCAGCGAAAGCCATTGGGGTAAGCAATATGCGCCGTATCTTCGTGCATATTTTTCCGAATGTCAGTCATATCGCTTTGGTTCAAATGTCCATTCTTGCAGTGGCCTTTATCAAGTCCGAAGTCATTCTCAGCTTCTTAGGCTTTGGCGTACCGATTGGTGTGGTGTCATGGGGTAGTATGCTGAATGAAGCGCAAAGCGAGCTGATTTTAGGCAAATGGTGGCAGTTGACTGCGGCATCGGTGGCGATGGCGGTACTGGTGACAGCTTTCTCAATGTTTACTGATGCATTACGTGATGCATTAGATCCAAAACTGAAATAGGAGCGCAGCGATGTCTGAAATGAATCCAAGCACAGCACCCGCGTTACTTCGCGTAGATAACTTACGTGTCAGTTTTAAAGGTGAAAATAAACAATATGTGGAAACGGTCAAAGGAATTTCATTTGAAATTCCGGCCAATACCACAGTGGCGTTAGTCGGTGAATCCGGAAGTGGTAAATCTGTAACTTCATTAGCAGTGATGGGACTTTTGGCGCCAGAAAATTCTAAGGTCGCTGAAGACAGTCAGATCCTGTTTGAAGGTCGGGACTTATTGAAACTTAAGTCGAGTGAAATGCGTCAGATCTGTGGCAAAGAAATTGCCATGATCTTCCAGGAACCGATGTCCTCATTAAATCCGGTGTTTACCGTAGGCATGCAGATTTCTGAAATTCTACGCCTGCATTTGGGCATGAATAAAAAGCAGGCCCGTCAAAGAACATTGGAACTTTTGCAGGAAGTCGGTATTCCTTCACCGGAAACCAAGATTGATGCTTATCCAAGCCAGTTGTCTGGTGGACAGCAGCAACGGGTGATGATTGCCATGGCTATTGCCTGTGAACCGAAACTCTTGATTGCTGATGAACCAACGACGGCATTAGATGTGACTATCCAGAAACAGATTCTGGACCTGCTTGAATCCTTGCGTCAGCGCCGTCAAATGTCGATGTTATTCATCAGTCATGACCTGGCGGTAGTTGGTGAAATTGCGGATCAGGTCATTGTAATGCGTTATGGCGAGATTCGTGAGCAAGGTTCGGTGACAGAAGTCCTGAACAATCCTCAGGATATTTATACCCAAGCCTTGTTGCATTGCCGTCCACAGCTGTCGCACCGTCCTTTGCGTTTGCCGGTGATTAGCGACTTTATGAAACAGGATAGTCTGGCGCATGACCTGCATGCGAACGCTCCGCTACAACAGGAACGTTCCCGTGGTTTAAAAGGTAATGAAGAGATCATTCTCGATGTACGTGATCTGAAAAAATCCTTCTATAGCCGTAAAGGCCTATTTGGAAAAGATGAATTTCAGGCTGTGAAAGGCGTGTCTTTTCAGCTGGCTAAAGGCAAAACCTTAGGGCTGGTTGGGGAGTCAGGTTCTGGTAAAACCACGATTGGTTTGCTCCTGATGCGACTGCAACAAGCTACAGGCGGCAAGGCGTTATTTCAGGGTAAAGATATCTTGTCGATGACTGAAAAAGAGTTTACGGCCTATCAGCGTAAAATCCAGATCATTTTCCAGAACCCTTATGCTTCTTTGAATCCGCGTTTTACCGTGGGACAAATCCTGATGGAGCCGATGCAGATTCATCATATTGGCAAGGATGATGCAGAACGTAAACAGATGGCACTTGATTTATTAGAAAGGGTCAGCTTACCGGCTCAGGCCTTCTATCGCTATCCACATGAGTTTTCAGGTGGCCAGCGTCAGCGGATTGCAATTGCACGCTGTCTGACCTTAAAGCCTGAGATTTTGATCTGTGATGAATCAGTGTCCGCACTGGATGTATCCGTACAGGCGCAGGTACTGAACTTATTGCAGGATTTACAGGATGAATTTGGTCTGAGTTACATCTTTATTTCGCATGATTTGTCAGTGGTGAAATATATTTCTGATCAGATCATGGTGCTAAATCATGGTGATCTGGTGGAAATTGCCAACTCAGATGATCTGTATCAGTCTCCGCAACACGACTATACCAAGCGTCTGTTAAGTGCGATTCCTCAGGGTATTCCGCAGTAACTTGCTAAAGTACGAAATAAAAAATGTCCACATTGCTGGGCATTTTTTTATGACAAGAATTCACTTTTAGGAAATAGAAGGGAGATACCCGCCTTTTATATCGGGTTCTATTGAGAAGACTAGGGATAGATAAAATTAGGTCATTATTATTGTTCCTGCAAAAAAAAGAGCCACCGAAGTGACTCTATCTTATTCAAAGCCTAGAACTTTTTAAAGCCTTTATTCGCACCATATAAACCGCGTGGTGCATTACCTTCACGGTTTTCGCGGCGGCCAAACTGGTTGTCTTCACGGTTGTCACGACGTGCAAACTGGGTGCCATTCTGGTTTTCACGACGACCAAAGCCTTGATCATCGCGACGTTCACGGTTGTTGTATTGCGGCTGCTGCTCATCGGTATCACGGCGTTGCTGACGCAGGTAACCACCACGGCGCGCTGCCATTGGTTTTTCCTGCATACGCTCATTACGACGTTTCGCCATGCCGAATAAGCCGGTACCTTGACGCGGTTTCAGCTCAACTGATTTGGTCAGGTTATCGATATCCTGTTTATCCAGTTCAATCCAGCGACCTGTACGAAGTTCACGTGGCAGAATCACGGTACCATAACGGGTACGTAATAAACGGCTGACTTTCAGGCCTTGTGATTCAAAGATACGACGAACCTCACGGTTACGACCTTCTTTCACGACAACTTGATACCAACGGTTGATCCCGTCACCACCCAGTTCAGAGAATGATTCAAACTTCGCAGGACCATCATCTAGCACCACGCCTTTCAGCATGTTGTTTTTTAGTTGAGGAGTCACTTCACCCATGACACGAACCGCATATTCACGTTCGATTTCATTGGATGGGTGCATTAAACGATTCGCCAGTTCACCGTCATTTGTGAACAGTAACAGACCGGTCGAGTTAATATCCAGACGGCCGACCATTACCCAGCGATCGCCTTGAATTGATGGCAGGTTGTCAAATACTGTTGGACGCTGTTCAGGATCATTACGTGAACAGATTTCGCCTTCTGGCTTATAGTAAATCAGGACACGACGACGGATTTCGTCTTCGATCTGGAACTGCACTTTACGACCATCGATGCGAAGCTCATCACCCGGTTCGATTCGTTCACCCACTTGGGCAATCTGCCCATTCACACTCACACGACCTGCGGCAATGACTTCTTCCATATAACGGCGAGAACCCAAACCAACACGTGCAAGCACCTTTTGCAACTTTTCACTCATGACAGCATAACCTTAGAAATAATTATTCAACAGTTCACCTATTTATGACTTCGGTGCATTCGCATCGAGCGCCATAAAAGCTTCCTTGGCATCCTGCAGGGGAGGCAATTGGCCTAAAGAATTTAAGCCAAACGCATTTAAAAATTGTGGCGTTGTCACTAACAACGCAGGTCTTCCAGGGAGTTCACGAAAGCCGGATTCTTTAATCCAGTTCCAGTCAAACAGCGTACGCAAAATCTGACTGTTATTCGTGACACCACGAATTTGTTCAATATCAGCTCGGGTCACTGGCTGATGATAAGCAATCACCGCAAGCATCTCCAGTAATGAAGGTGACAGGCGTGTCGGTCGCTCGGGCCAGGTCTGTGCAATAATATTACGATATTTTACACGCACTTGAAAACGGTAACCTTGCACAGTTTCAACCAGTTCAATAGAACGGCCATGCATCAGCATGGAAAGCTGCTGTAAATACTGGCGCAGCTCCTGCTTGCTATAGCGATCCTGAAATGCTTCTTTCAGTCGAGCTAAGGAAACTGGGGAGTCACTGGCAAAAATAATGGCTTCCAGCTGCATCAGAATTTCATGCAGATTATCTTCCGCAGACAAGGAGATATTATGGTCTGTGTTCATGCGTGTGCTCCTTGAATTGCGAGCGGTGCCTCAATGCCTGAGGCAATAATTTGAATTTTTTGCTGGCGGGTGAGTTCCAACACGGCCATAAAGGTCACGACTACACCCATGCGTCCCTGACTTGGCTTGAGTAATTTATCAAAAGATAAGACTTCACCAGATTCCAGACGGCTTTCAATATAGGCAATCCGTTCTTCCAGTAAAACAGGCTCCTGTTGCACCTGATGAATGACCGGTTCAGGACGGTTAAAGACGCAAAGCAAGGCATCACGCAGCAGATCAGCACTATGGCCTTCATTGGGTTGGATAAACTTGCCTAAGTGAACATTGGTCTCAAAGGTATCACGTTCCAGAATCGTCATCTGACCCAGACGTTCTGCAGCCTGCTTGATCCGTAAATAATTTTCCAAGCGCTCAATCAGGTCTTGTTTTGGATCCTGTTCAACCGCAGCCACGCTTTTCGGTTTAGGTAACAATAAACGAGATTTGAGATCGGCCAGTAAAGCAGCCATCACCATATAATCCGCGGTTAGTTCAATATTCAGGGATTTCATCGCATCCATATAGGACAGATATTGGGAGGCAATGGGCGCGATATCAACCTGTAACAGGTCAAAACCATTTTTCTGGATCAGGTAGATTAAAAAGTCGAGGGGGCCTTCAAAATGTTCTAACAGAATTTCAAACGCTGCTGGAGGAATATACAGATCCTCTGGAATCGTATTTTGCCATTCATCCAGAACCCGGATGTTTGGAGCAGATTCCATAGCGTTATGGGGCATTTGAGTCATTACAATTATAAGCCACGCGAATTTTCAAAGGCATGAAATGGCTTATTCCCCGAGCTCTTGTCAGGAGAAAAAGCACATAATTTAGTAGTTGGCATTGTACTGGAAAATTGTCGTTAAATAAAATAGATATGCATTCAAAAGCAAAAAAACCATATTTATTTTAGGAGAAATTTTATTTTTTTAATTGGGTAAAATGCACAAGTCTGATATTAAACAGCATATTAGCTAAAATTAAATACAATATAGTCTGGGTGGCTTAAGAAACTGTAACTTCATATAGAAAATTTTTAAAAGATTCTCAACACCTATTAAATAGTGACTGAGTTAAAGCTCATCAGGAAATATGTGATAAAAATAAGAAAAAACAGTTATCTATCGCCTAAAAAATAAACTAATATAGCCAAAAAAATATTGATAAATAACAATCATAGATCAGGTTAATTATAAAAATGCCAATCATACTTGTGTTAATCGGCGTCATCGGCTTAGGGGTATTCTGGGGCTATCCTCAATATCAGCTCATGCAGCTTGAAAATGAAATGCGTACCAATCTGAAGTCTGGCGGCTTTTCCAGCTTTGTCGAGCAGGCCAAACCAGTGATGCAGGCCATGAAACTGGATTTTAGCGTACTGGACCAGTATCCTCATATTCGTTTCTATATGCGTAATACGCTTTATACGGGCAAAGATTTACCCGACGGTGTTACTGCAATGGTCAAAACCATGAGCTGTAATTCTATTGATTCTTTTAGGACTATGGAATCCACAGCCCGGACTGCGTTATTGAATGTGCTTGAAGAGGATCAAATCACTTTTCATGTTTCAGTCAAAAACAGGTTTGGTGCTGAACTTGCAACTCATCAGCAAAAACTGTCGGAATGTCCAAACTTCTTGCAGTTAAAACATTATAAAGAAGGTGATCCGTTACCCCCAATGCCAAGTTTGAATAATCAGGTTCCTTCGATTGCACCAGCGGTCAGTACATCTACTCAGGAGCGTGCAGCGAGCTATTAAATCCTGGCATGCGTGATAAGGTTATTTTAATTCTGCTCTCGTAATACATATTCGATGATACGTTGGCAGGTAGCTGCCAGACAAACATTGCTTGTTGAATAAACTTGTAGAAGTTTTCTTGCCATCGCGATCTCAAGAAAGTATGAGTATTCAATATTGTTGATATTCAGATTTAATTCTGGCTTGGAATTTTTATCGATAGATATTGCCTTGGATTCCAGTGTCCAAGGCAATTCAGCATAGATCAGATGATCGGCAGGAAATTCATTCAGGTTCAGGAGGATATAAAACAAATCCATTTTATTTTCTTCTGAGACTTCATTAGAAGCAGCTTTATTTATTCAAAAGCACTGACATCACCAACACCACGACGAATCACTTCAGGCTGATCTCCTGATAAATCCACAATAGAAGTCGTACTTAATGTGCCTAGTCCACTGTCGATAAACACATCAATACGCTTACCAAGCTGCATTTCAATGTCATAAGGATCATCTAAAGGATCCGTCTGGTCTGGCAGGATGAGCGTTGAAGTGAGCAGCGGTTCGCCCAGCTCTTGAAGCAGCATCTGACACACAGGATTGGTAGGGATACGCAAACCAATGGTTTTTTTCTTTGGATGCATTAAACGTTTAGGCACTTCGCTGGTTGCCGGAAGAATAAACGTGG
The DNA here is from genome assembly GCF_013417725.1 of Acinetobacter sp. YH12233. Lineage (NCBI taxonomy): Bacteria > Pseudomonadati > Pseudomonadota > Gammaproteobacteria > Moraxellales > Moraxellaceae > Acinetobacter > Acinetobacter sp. YH12233. Next base: position 83,833 of record NZ_VPDK01000006.1, on the reverse strand, counting down.
TCACAGCAGGTGTATTATTTTTCAGCAAACGATAGACGGCATTGTCGACTTTGGCATAAGTCGCAAGATCGGATAAGTCACAGCAGATAATGGCATATTGGTGCTTAGGTCCTAGACCACGAATCTGTGCGATTCGCTCCATCGCATGTTTATTCCCGATCTGGCAGCCAATAGCATAGGCTGCATCGGTCGGATAAACCACAACATCACCGGCACGAATACGTTCTACTGCCTGACTGATCAGACGAGCTTGCGGATTATCCGGGTGTACACGTAAATGCAGCATAAATATTCCTCCCAACCTGCCCTAAACTTATTATGAAATGCCTTTGTATAAAGTAACAATGACAAACAGGTAGATTTGTGTAATTTAATCAAGCATTTCACGTTGAAATTCATCAGATTGTAAACTTTTGCCCGCACGGGTGCAGACACAGATACAATCAATGAAGCGTTTGGCATCACGCGGCAGTTTGGCTTCGCCACTAAAATAACGTTGCACCTGGGCATAGACATTATCTTTAAAGCTGGAGCCATCACCACCATCGCCGGTTAAATTGTCCAGGGACACACGGAACTTACGACCAAATGCTTTGGAAAACATCCATTCAATCGCTTGTGGTTTGATTTCGACCTGCTCAAATAATGCCTGCTGTTCCTTGGTGCGGCCATCTGGTGCATACCAGTAGCCCAGATCTGGCAGCAGACGGCGCTTATCACCGGCAATGGTCCAGTGACTGATTTCATGCAGGGCACTATTAAAGAAGCCATGCGCAAACTGGATCCGGGCAGGGGCATCATCTGTAGCCGGGAAATACTCTGGTTCAAACTCACCACGGACTAAAGTGACATTTAGGTGGGAAAACCAGTGATTAAAGTGTAAGATGAGCCAATCAACCTGTTCCGCTTCTGAGGATAAATTCGCCCACGGTAAGCGTTGCACTTGCTGTAGTGAGCTGTCAGAATCGGAGGTTGAAAGTGTGCTAACGAGTGATGAAACATTCACTTCTGTTTGCGGCTGCAACAGATGCATGACTGAAATTACCCAATTGGTCTGTCTAAAAATAAGTACAAAATTGTATCTTAATCTTTGACAGAGTTCTGATGAATTTGTAGAATTGCCGCCTTAATTATGTCAGCAAATACCTTTCCGGCACAGATTGAGCCGTTTAAATGGGCTGAACAGGGCTTTAAATGGTCAGGTCAACTGCCTTTATCCCGCTTTGTTCGTATTGCTCGTGAAGCTGTTGGATCAATTGATGATCAATTGATTAACATAGACTGTAAGCTATCAATGGATGCCTATCATCGCATTGCATGGTTGGATGGTCATGTTGAAACGAAAGTTCCAATGGAATGCCAGCGTTGTCTGGAGACCGTTGAAATCGAACTCGTTTCAGATTTTCATCTAGCTCTTGTGGATGATGAGTCACTGATAGAGCGCTTGGATGAGGATGCTGATTTCATCGTCTTAGGTGAAAGTGAAGCAACGACGAAGGGTTCATATGATGCACCTGCCACCGCTGACTTACTCGCACTGATAGAAGATGAATTGTTATTGTTGATGCCGCTGTCTCCTAAGCATGACGTTTGTGAGCATAAGCATCAACCTGCCGCAGAAGAAGTTGTTGAAGAAAAACGGGATAATCCGTTTGAAGTTTTGGCAGCTTTGAAGGGTAAACTTAACTAATTTTTGTGTTATACTCATACGTATAAGACAATCGAATTTGTTCTGATCCATTTTTTCGATATTTGTAAGGAGCCATCATGGCCGTTCAGCAAAACCGTAAAAGTCGCTCTCGCCGTGACATGCGCCGTTCACATGACGCTTTAACTGAGAATGCATTAACTGTAGACCAAACTACTGGTGAAACTCATCGTCGTCACCACGTATCTAAAGATGGTATCTACCGTGGTCGTCAATTATTCGCTAAAGCATCTGCTGAATAATTGATGATGTATTAAGCGTTAAAGCTTAGTAGAAAAAATGGGAGCGTTAAGCTCCCTTTTTTTATGCCTGATTTTATCTCTTGGTTTTGTGGTCATCATGTGAAGTCGCGGTTTTTGTTGTATTTGGCAATTACCCAAGCCAAAATTACGTGTTAAATTGCGCTCCACAATGGGTAAGGTGATCTGATCGGCCAATTTTTAGGTCTAAGAAAAGATTCGCACCTCTTGAATGAAAGGATTTATTTATGTCTGCTAAACAACTCGAACAAGCAGCTCAAGCAACTAAAACTGCATTTGTGTTCCCAGGTCAGGGTTCACAAAAAGTCGGCATGCTCGCTGAACTTGCAGAACAGTTTAGTGGTATCCGCGATACATTTGCTGAAGCATCTGAAGCGGTGGGTTTTGATCTGTGGCAGATTGCACAGACGGGTGAAGGTCTGGATCAAACCGAATTTACTCAACCGGTACTATTAACAGCATCTATCGCTTTATGGCGTGTATGGTTAGAGCTGGGTGGAGTAGCACCAAAATATATGGCGGGCCATTCACTCGGTGAATACAGCGCGTTAGTTGCAGCGGGTGCTTTAAGTCTGGGTGATGCAGTCAAGCTGGTGAACCTGCGTGGTAAGTTGATGCAAACTGCTGTACCTCAAGGCGTAGGTGCAATGGCGGCGATTCTGGGTCTAGATGATGCCAAAGTGATCGAGCTTTGTGCACAAGCAACAGCAGCAGGCGAAGGTTCAGTTGAAGCAGCCAACTATAATGCTCAGGGGCAAGTCGTAGTTGCTGGTAATAAAGAACGTGTAGAAGCCGTGATGGCACTGGCCAAAGAAAATGGCGGTAAAGCGATTGCACTGTCAGTTTCAGTTCCTTCACATTGTTCACTGATGAAACCTGCCGCTGAGCAGTTTGCAACAGCTTTGGAACAAACTGCCATTGAGATGCCACGCATACCTGTATTACAAAATGTAGGCGCAAAAGTAGCTGCGGACGTGACTGAACTTCGTCAGGCTTTGACTGAGCAGCTGTATGAGTCAGTACAATGGACCAAAACACTACAATTCCTTCAAGATGAAGGCGTTGAGTACATTGTAGAATGTGGCCCAGGTAATGTACTGGCCAATATGGCAAAACGTTTACCGAATATCGAAAAAGCACTTCCATTAGATACTCAATCTCGTCTGGAAGATGCGCTTAACACCGTATTGGTGGCAGAAGGGAAAATTGCATGACACAGGAACGTAAAGTTGCCTTGGTGACAGGTGCAAGCCGCGGCATTGGTGCTGCAATTGCACAACAATTAATTCAAGACGGTTATTTTGTCGTAGGTACTGCAACTTCTGAAGCGGGTGCAGAGAAACTTAACGTACAATTTGCTGAACATGGTGCCGGTAAAGTTTTAGATGTACGTGATGGTGCTGCGATTGATGCACTGGTCAGCGATATTGAGCAAAACTATGGTCCTGTGCTGGTACTGGTGAATAATGCCGGTATTACCAAAGACAATCTGTTATTGCGTATGTCGGAAGACGACTGGGATGATATTTTAAACATTCATCTGAAAGCCGTTTATCGTTTATCTAAACGTGTGCTGAAAGGTATGACTAAGGCACGTTTCGGCCGTATCATTAATATCAGTTCTGTGGTGGCGCATTTTGCTAACCCAGGTCAGGCAAACTACTCTGCAGCAAAAGCAGGTATTGAGGCATTTGGTCGCAGTCTGGCTAAAGAAATGGGTAGTCGTCAGATTACTGTCAATGCTGTTGCACCAGGCTTTATCGCGACTGAAATGACTGAACAGTTAAGTGAAGAAATTCGCAAGAAAATGAGTGATCAAGTGGCTTTAAACCGTTTAGGTGATCCACAAGATATCGCGAATGCCGTAAGTTTCCTGGCATCGGACAAAGCCAGTTACATTACAGGTACAGTCATTCACGTTAATGGTGGTTTATACATGAGCTAAACGGCACATGTATTAACTTTCCAAATTTTATAGATTCAATTAAACTAACGGCATTAAAAACGCCACAAGCAATGAGGAGAATTCCTGTGAGCGATATCGAACAACGCGTTAAACAAGCGGTTGCAGAACAACTTGGTATTAAAGTCGAAGAGATTAAAAACGAAGCATCTTTCATGGATGACTTAGGTGCTGACTCTCTAGACCTGGTTGAACTTGTTATGTCTTTCGAAAATGACTTCGACATCACTATTCCTGATGAAGATTCTAACGAAATCACAACTGTTCAATCTGCTATTGACTATGTTACTAAAAAACTTGGTTAATGCTGATTTTCAGCTTTGCTGAACCTAAAGACCACCGCAAGGTGGTTTTTTTGTGCCTGTAGAATAGAAATAGGGTGATTTTACAATCGATAACCTTTTGCTTACCAATGACTAACTTTGTATCTGCTGCTTTCCTTGTACAAATAAGAATGATCTGATGAATAACAAGAATGGAGTCCACTATGGGTCTTTTTGATTTTGTAAAAGGCATTGGTAAAAAGAACACTGCAGCTGCGGAACCACAACAGACACCGGCAGCAACTCAGCAAGCGCCTGCAGCTGCACCTAAGGCAGCACCGGCTGAACCTTCTGCACAGGAAATAGCGAACAAATTATTAGGCCATGTTAAAAGCCTAGGACTGCCAATTACAGGATTGTCGATCAGCTATAACTCAACCTCAGATCTGGCAACCGTACGCGGACAGGTACAAAGTCAGGCGGATCGTGAAAAGATTATTTTAGCGGTAGGAAATGTTGATCATGTCGCTAAAGTGGATGACCAGCTGACTGTAGCGAATCCGGAACCTGAAAGTAAGTTCTATACGGTTAAATCGGGTGATACCTTATCTAAAATTTCGAAAGAATTTTATGGTGATGCCAACCATTACAACAAGATTTTCGAGGCAAATCGCCCTTTACTGAAAAATGCGGATGATATTTTCCCGGGTCAGGTACTACGTATTCCTGCCTAGTTTTAGATAATCATCAATATAAATTAATAAAATTTTATTTTAAACTTATCTAATTCAGATAAACGGTTCACAACAAAGCCCCTTATGGGGTTTTTGTTGTATCTACCACTTGAACCCTTGTCAGAATTAGATTCCTACATCCAGATATGAACTTTCCTTTACTTCTTCCATAACCACATAACTATGTGAGGAAGCAGAAGATGGGAGCTTTTTTAATAAATCCCCAAGCAGACGCCGGTAAGCACTCATTTCCTTTAGGCGTGCTTTCACCAGATAATCAAAATCTCCCGAGATCAGATGACATTCCAGCACTTCAGGAATTTCACTTAAGTCACGCGCGACCTGTTCAAATACATCGCCCGATTTGGCAGAAAGTTTGATTTCCAGAAACACTAACAGGTTCTTTTCCAGCTTTTCCGGATTGAGCCGGGCATGGTAACCCATGATGATTCCATCGCGTTCTAGCCGCTTCACTCGCTCGGAACAGGGTGTGGTGGAGAGGTTGACTCGGGAGGCAAGTTCACTAATGGCAATGCGTCCATCGCGCTGCAGGATATCTAAAATCATGCGGTCTATGCGGTCTAATTTACGCATCTATTATTCCCTTAATTTTTAAAAATGACGCGAAAAATCTAGTGAATTTGCTGAATATATCAGTTTAAAACAGTGAAATTCACTATTGATCCAAAAATATACTGGTGAAATAAACTATAAACGTCATTGAGGGTAATGTCATGCGCGTAATTGTATTAGGTGGTGGTGTCATTGGTGTAACAAGTGCCTACTATCTTGCGCAGCAGGGAGCAGAAGTGACTGTCCTTGACCGTCAGGCAGGTCCAGCTGAAGAAACCAGTTTTGGTAATGCAGGCCAGATTTCTCCTGGTTATTCGACACCGTGGGCAGCACCTGGCATTCCATTTAAAGCAGTGAAATGGATGTTCCAGCATCATGCACCATTGGCGATTAATGTTGATGGTAGTCTGTGGCAGTTACAGTGGATGGCCCAGATGCTGAAAAACTGTAATGCTCAGCATTATGCAGTGAATAAAGAACGTATGGTGCGGGTCGCTGAATATAGCCGTGACTGTTTACGTAATCTACGTCGTGATATCGGCATCTCTTATGAAAACCGTTCTAAAGGAACCTTGCAAATTTTCCGTAAGGAAGCACAGCTCGATGCAGTGCAACGTGATATCGAAGTGCTGAAAGAAACCGGCGTGGATTTTGAATTGCTGGATCGTGAACAGCTAGCCAAAGTTGAACCGGCACTGGCAGAAGCTAAAGATAAACTGGTAGGTGGTTTGCATCTGCCAAATGATGAAACTGGTGATTGCTACCTGTTCACCAATGCGCTGGCCAATTATGCCAAAGGCATGGGCGTACAGTTCAAGTTTAACCAGCATGTTGAAAAACTGCTGTTTGAAGGTGACCAGATTAAAGGTGTGCTGGTCAACGGTCAGGTATTGACCGCAGATAAATATGTGCTGGCTTTCGGTAGCTATTCCCGTGATTTCCTGAAGCCGTTACACCTGGATCTGCCGGTGTATCCGGTTAAAGGTTATTCATTGACCATTCCAATTGTGGATCAGACTCATGCACCGCAATCGACTGTGCTGGATGAAACTTACAAGATTGCATTGACTCGTTTTGATCAGCGCATCCGTGTCGGTGGTATGGCAGAGCTGACAGGCTTTAATTTGGGTCTGAATGAAGATCGTCGCGCAACCTTGGAAATGGTCACTCGTGACCTGTTCCCGGGCGGCGATATGGCGCAGGCCAGTTTCTGGACCGGCTTACGTCCAATGACCCCGGATAGTACGCCAATCATTGGACCAACACGCTTTAATAACCTGTTCCTGAATACTGGACACGGTACCCTAGGCTGGACCATGGCCTGTGGTTCAGGAAAGCTGATCAGTGATCTGGTACTGGGTCAAGCACCTGAGATTAGTACTGAAGGCTTGTCGCTGAATCGTTATCAGCAGGTTGCTTAAGCTTTTAAGGATTATCAGTTTCAGGGAAGAAATTTATGCCACGTCCAATACACGCGGTGATTCATCAACAGGCATTGCAACATAACCTGCAAGTTGCACGTTCCTGCGCACCTCAAAGCCAGGTCTTTGCAGTGGTTAAAGCTGATGCCTATGGGCACGGTATTGAGCGGGTTTATCCCGCATTAAAAAGTGCTGATGGTTTTGCCTTTCTGGATCTTACTGAAGGAAAGCGTTTGCGTGCCTTAGGCTGTGACAAACCCTTATTGTTACTGGAAGGCATTTTTGGCCTTGAAGATTTATTCGACTGCGCCAAGTACGGGATAAGTTTTGCAATTCATGCCCAGCATCAACTGGAATGGTTAAAAACCTTTGTCGACTTACAACCAGACGTACAGTTTGATGTCTTTTTAAAAATGAATAGCGGAATGAACCGACTGGGTTTTTTACCTGAGCAGTATCGTGTCGCTTTTCAGGAATTAAAAAATATTAAGCAAGTATGCTCCATCAGTCATATGACACATTTTTCCGATGCGGATGGCATGCGCCTTGGACAGGAAGGTATTGAACATCAACAGCTGGTCTTTACCGAAACCATTCAAAATCTGCCGGGCAAAACTTCACTCAGTAATAGTGCTGCCATTCTGCGTCATCATCAGCATATACAGTCAGACATTGTACGTAGCGGCATCATGCTTTACGGCAGCTCACCTGACTATCCCGCCCATACGATTGATCACTGGAACTTAAAGCCGACCATGAGTCTGCGTAGCGAACTGATCGCGATTCAGCAGGTTCGGGCAGGAGACAGCATTGGTTATGGCTCTACTTTTATAGTTGAGCAAGATATGCAGATTGGAATTGTGGCCTGTGGTTATGCGGATGGTTATCAGCGAATCACACAAACTGGAACACCAGTTTTGGTAGATGGGATTCGAACCCAAACGGTCGGTCGCGTCAGTATGGATATGCTGGCGGTTGATCTAGGTTCTGTACCTGATGCGCAGATTGGTAGCGAAGTTGTGCTGTGGGGACAATCCATACACGGCACAGTATTGCCGATTGATGAAGTGGCCGCGGGTTCGGGTACGGTTGGCTATGAGCTGATGTGTGCCATTACTCAACGTGTGCCCGTGCAGATTGAAAGCTAAAGATTAAACAAATATTAGAAATAAGAGAGGATAAAATTATGACGGAACATGCAGATATTCAGCGTTTGAACAGCAATCAGGTCATGAGTGCTGTCACCATTCACAATAAAACGGTGTATTTATCAGGGCAGGTGCCAGACAGCAGCAGTCTGGATATTCGTGGTCAAACGCGTGAAGTGCTCATGAAGATTGATCAACTCCTTAAACTGGCAGGTACAGACAAAAGCCGTCTGTTATCTGCACAGCTCTTTGTTAAAAACCTGGAAGACTTTCAAACCGTCAATGCGCTCTGGATTGAATGGCTCGAGGGATGTGGTACACCAGCACGCGCAACCATTCAGGCGGATCTGGTAAATCCCGCCTGGTTAATTGAAATTGCAGTGATTGCAGCACTCCCTTAAGTTGCTTCAGATTTTTATATCTCCCAACTTGATTTTGTAAGCATATCAGGCCTGATCATTTAATCCATTAAATGAAACTGCATCTGCAATCAGGATTTCAGGAAGAAATCCGATCAGATAAGCGAGGGTCTGATGTGAAAAAGGAACTGAATATGAATACAGCCTCTTCTAAAAATGACGCATCATCATCTCCCCATGAATTACAGCGTAAGCTCTCTAACCGACATTTGCAGTTAATTGCCATTGGTGGTGCCATTGGTACAGGCCTGTTTATGGGTTCTGGTAAAACGATTGCACTGGCAGGGCCTTCAATCTTGTTTATCTACATGATTATTGGAGCCATGTTCTTTTTCCTGATGCGTGCATTAGGGGAAATCCTGTTATCTAATCTGCACTATAAATCCTTCATTGATATGGCGCATGACCTGATTGGTCCGGGGGCTGGCTATTATATTGGCTGGTCTTACTGGCTGGGCTGGATTCTGGTCGGCATTGCTGACTTAGCGGCAATTATCAATTATCTGAATTTCTGGCTGCCGCCCGACATGACCTTTACACCCATGGGGCAGGCCATGATCAGTGCGGGCTGTGTATTGCTGGTACTGGGAATTAACCTGCTGACCGTGAAGCTGTTTGGTGAAATCGAGTTTTGGTTCGCCCTGATTAAAATTCTGGCGATTCTGGGCCTGATTGTGATTGGCGGATATATGATCTTCAGCGACTTCCAGGCACCAAGTGGATCGGCTGCCAGCCTGACCAATGTCTGGGCCTATGATGGTATGTTCCCTAAGGGCACAATGGGCTTTCTGGCTGGCTTCCAGATTGCGATGTTTGCTTTCGTAGGTGTAGAGCTGCTGGGTACGATGGCGGCTGAAACCAAGGATCCGGAAAAGAACTTGCCTAAAGCAGTGAATGCGATTCCTACACGGATCATCCTGTTCTATGTATTGTCTCTGCTGGTGATTATGTCTGTAACGCCATGGGTAGAAATTCCTGCTGATCAAAGTCCTTTTGTGACTCTTTTCCTGCATGCGGGTATTCCGGTGTCAGCCATTATCATGAATCTGGTGGTGCTGTCTTCTGTGATGTCTTCCATGAACAGTGGCGTATTCTCTACCAGCCGGATGCTGTTTGGTTTGGCACGTGATGGCCAGGCACCTCAGGCTTTGGCTGAGCTTTCAAGTCGTGCAGTTCCGGCTAAAGGTCTGTTATTTTCCTGTGCCTTTATTATGGCAGGTGCGGCTTTCCAGTACTTTGTACCGAACACGATGGAAGCCTTTACGCTGGCCAGCTCACTCTGTGTGATTCTGTTTATCAGTATCTGGGGTCTGATTATGGTGTGTTATATCCGTTACCGTAAACAGCAACCTGAAAAACATGCCACTTCGACCTTCAAGATGCCGGGCGGAATCTGGATGTCCTATCTGGTGTTGATCTTCTTGTTCTTTGCCTTAGTTATTTTAAGTCTGGAAGCAGATACCATGAAGGCACTGATGATTAGTCCGCTGTGGTTGGTGATTCTGTTTACTACCTATCATACTTTGTATAAACCACGTCTTCGTAAACGTCAGCAAATTCTCTCCGGAGAATAAAGTGCAGACATAAAAAATCCCCGATCAATCGGGGATTTTTTATTTTAGGGAATTTTAGAAAGTAGGTTTTACCACCACTAAAATCACCACAGCAAATAAAATCAGCGTTGGCATTTCATTAAAGAAGCGCCAGAACTTGTGTGACTTGTAATGGGCATTTCCCATCAGTTTCTTACGATAATAACCACATACCAAATGGTAAATGACCAGCAAGCCAACCAAGCCGACTTTCAGATAGAACCATAAGGCTTCATGGTAATGACGCGTTGCATCACCCCAATCGACCAGAAAGTGTGCTGTGATCAGCGTGGCGACCATAGCTGGCCACATAATCCCGCGATACAGCTTGCGTTCCATAATTTCAAAGCGTTGATGACTTACGACATCTTCGCTCATGGCATGGTAGACATAAAGCCGTGGCAGATAGAACAATGCAGCAAACCAGCAAACCACAGCAATAATATGTAATGCTTTTACCCACAAGAAAGCATCAGAAGGAGCATCCATCAAGTCACCCTAAAATGGGCGGCTTAGCCTTCCCATTTTTTGAAAACGAGACAAGCATTTACGCCGCCGAAACCGAAACTGTTACTCATCACAGTATTCAATTTTGCGTCACGTTTTTCAAGTACGATATCAAATGGTTTTGCGCCTTCATCCAGTTCAGTCACATTGATGTTTGGTGCAATAAAGTCATTTTGCATCATCAGGATAGAGTAGATCGCTTCCTGTACACCTGCAGCACCCAGGCTGTGACCTGTCATAGATTTAGTCGAGCTGAGTGGAGGAACCTGACCTTCACCGAAGGCACGTGCCATAGCTTTAAGTTCAGTAACATCACCTGCTGGGGTAGAAGTACCATGTGTATTCACATAGTCAATTTTATCTACACCATGCTGTTTGGCTTCTTCTAGAGCCATCAGGATACAACGTGTTGCACCTTCGCCAGATGGAGCAACCATGTCAGCACCATCAGAGTTAGCTGCATAAGCCACAACCTCAGCCAGAATATTCGCGCCACGTGCCTGAGCATGTTCCAGTGACTCAAGCACCACAAAACCGCCACCACCAGCAATCACGAAACCGTCACGGTCTGCTGAATATGGACGAGAAGCTGTTTCAGGTGTGTCGTTGTATTTAGAGCACAGTGCACCCATCGCATCAAACAGCAGGCTTTGAGACCAGTGATCTTCTTCGCCACCACCGGCAAGCATTAGATCCTGTTTGCCTAATTGAATCAGGTTATAAGCATAACCAATGGCATCGGCAGAAGTTGCGCAGGCGCTGGTAATCGAGTGCGCAATCCCTTGTAATTTGAATGCCACACCGACGTTTGCTGTAATGGTATTCGACATGTTACGTGGTACGAAGAATGGACCAACTTTGCGTGCGCCTTTTTCTTCCAGCAATTTTGTCATTTCTACTACAGAAGCTGTCGAGTTGCCACCTGAACCACCCGCAATACCATAACGTGGATTATTCGCCAGATCTTCCTGCTTTAAACCCGCATGCTCAACAGCAGCCACAGCAGCATTATAGGCATACATCGCGCACACGCCCATAAAGCGTTTCAGCTTACGGTCAATACCATCAAAATCCTGTTCAGCAGCAGCGCTCACATGGCTTTTGAAATTCAGTTCAGCATAAGTCGGATTAAAACGTGTTCCTGAAATCCCGTTTTGTAAAGAGTGATTCACATCCTCTAATGTATTACCAATGCACGAGTTAATACCCATACCAGTGATGACAACACGTTTCATCTACAGATCCTTATAGTTTATCTCTGGGGCAGCGGGAGATATTTGGCGTTGATAAGACTGCAAAATATAGCGCTGACCCCTATTTCACAATGCAGAACATCATAGCAGAAAGATTTTTGAAATCTTATGGCAAATGTTATGCCGTGTGACAGTAGGTTGAGTTTATAAAGTACTGTGTAGAGCTTTTACTAAATGAAACAGAATAAGGTTGAGATAAATGCTGACTACACCTAGTATTTATACCAAATACAAGCACGTGCATGCTGAGGTAAAAAATGGTAAATGCTAATAATAAACAATCTAATGGTCTGATTTCGAATGCCTTTGGAGTGGCGAAAAAGTTCAGTTCAACAGGTTTGGAACTGTTAAATCATGTTGCACCAGATTCTGTGACTAAAACCTTCAATACCGATCATGCTGTTGATGGCTCGGCAAAAGTCAAAAGCCCTTTTGCTTCAAAAAAATATGAAAATCCTAAAGACATGCTACGCGAACATCTTCCAAATGTTTCCCGTCAGCTGCTGGGCCGTCGTTTTAATACTGTGAATAATGTCGCGCATTTTGTTTCTCCCCAGCTGGCCGACAAAGTATCTGACTACTTTTATAATCACCTGAATCAATTCAGTAACCAGATGAGTTCGGTTGATGCCATTCTGAATGAAGCAGGGGCGAAGGATCTGGAAGAACTGACTCAGGATACTACGCGTTCACAACGCATTTCTCAGGCGTTTGCCGAACAAAATAAATGGATGGCGACAGTACAAGGTGCTGTAAGTGGCGTCACTGGGGTATTGGGAACTGCGATTGATATTCCGGCTTCTTTATTGATGGCACTGCGTACCATCTATCAAGTAGGACGTTCTTATGGTTTTGATCTGAGCAAGGAAGATGATCAGGAAATCGTACAGCATATCTTTAGACAAATTGATCTCAGTCTGATTGCAGAAAAACAAGCACTCTTAATGGGGCTTAAAGCGCTGAGCAGTACCTTAAAGACACATGACCTGTCCCAGCTACAGACCATGCTCGGGTCAAGCAATGATATAGAAACACTGAAAAAATGGCTCAGTAATCAGGATGGCAGCATGAAGTGGGAATGGATGAACCATTTTCCGAAACTGTCTTTATTAGAGCAGCTAACCAAACTGACTCCATTGGCAAGTGCAGGGATTGGTGCAGTCTATAGCCATCGCTTTGTGAATGATGTGAACCAGAAAGCTCAAGAAGTATTCTCGCATGCTCGTCAGTATTTGCAGCAGCATCAGGATCTAGGTTTGTCGCCATATGCTGCCTATGAAAAAGCCGTTGACCTGCTCCAGCAGGCGACCCCGAAGCTGATGGAAAATCTTGATCATTCAGCCGCTGATAAAGATAAGCCAATTCTGGATAAAGAAATCCCAATTGAAGGTAATCAGACCATCAAGCAAGTCAAACTGGTTAAGAAAGAGCAGGAAAGCTTGAGCCCGGAAGAAGCTGAAGTGAAAAAAGATGAAAAGGTCAGTGAAGGTCTGGATGAATTGACCGATAAACTGGTTGAACATGCCGACGCTAGACAGGAACAAAAACCGGCTATTCCAAAAGATTCTTTTGATGCAGATGCAGCCCTAGAAGAAGAGCTCGGCTTGCAGGAAAATGACACAGAAATGTTACAGGCAGCCGCTGAAGAAGAGACGGATACAAATAATCCAGAAAACTCCGAGACTGCAGACAAACAAACGCAAGCTGAGGAAACTACGGAAGATGTTACAAAAAATGCTGCCACGAAATCGAAAAAATAAGTGATTTTCGCCATAAAATAAACGCTTAAAGTCGAGATGCGATCGTGTTTTGCCTGACTTCGGCATATTGACCGATTTTGCATCTTGACATACAATTGCATGCCCTCAAAAAGTAGTATTTTTTTGGGGCTTTTTATTAACGGGAGAATTGCCACATGGCAACAACAAATCAGTTGATCCGTAAGGGTCGTACGACTTTAGTTGAAAAATCTAAAGTTCCTGCGTTGAAGGCTTGTCCACAGCGCCGTGGTGTTTGTACACGTGTTTACACAACTACACCTAAAAAACCTAACTCAGCAATGCGTAAAGTTTGCCGTGTTCGCTTAACTTCAGGTTTCGAAGTTTCTAGCTACATCGGTGGTGAAGGCCATAACCTGCAAGAGCACAGTGTTGTTCTTATCCGTGGTGGTCGTGTTAAAGACTTACCAGGTGTACGTTACCATACCGTTCGTGGTTCTTTAGACTGTGCTGGTGTTAAAGATCGTAACCAAGCTCGCTCTAAATACGGTACTAAACGTCCTAAGAAATAATCTTTCGAGATTAAGCTCTTAGTTCGCTAGAACTGCAATCCTTTATCGTCTCGCTTGTCTGATTTCTGCATTTAATTTTGTGAAAATTCAAGCGACGTGTAGTAAGGCCAGCGAATGCACACGACACTTTGTGCTACTGCTGGATTAACCTGAAGTGTCATATTTATAGGTAGTTTTAAAATGCCAAGACGTCGCGTAGTCGCTGCTCGTGAAATCCTTCCGGATCCTAAGTTCAGCAGCCAAACAATCGCTAAATTCATGAACCACGTAATGCAAGATGGTAAAAAATCTATTGCTGAAAGTATCGTTTACGGTGCTTTAGACCGCGTTCAAGAAAAATCTAAAGTAGATCCAGTTGAATTTTTCGAGACTACTCTTGAAAAAGTTCGTCCTATGGTCGAAGTAAAAGCACGCCGTGTTGGTGGTGCTACATACCAGGTACCTATGGAAGTGCGCCCATCCCGTCGTACTGCCTTGGCTATGCGTTGGTTAGTAGATGCTGCTGCTAAGCGTTCTGAAAAAACTATGGCTTTACGTCTTGCTGGTGAGTTGCTTGATGCAGCTGAAGGTAAAGGCGCAGCGGTTAAAAAACGTGAAGATGTGCACCGTATGGCTGAAGCCAACAAAGCCTTCTCTCACTATCGCTTCTAAGCGGTTAAAACAGCCCCTATTCAGGAGGATGATGAGCCAGTTTTCGCTGTTTTGTCATCGAATCGCTTTAAGTTGCCCAGCAGCTTAAAGCGTCCTGTTTTAAACAACAAAATTTAGGAATGCAAGAAATCATGGCTCGTCAAACCCCAATTTCTCGTTACCGTAACATTGGTATCTCAGCGCACATTGACGCTGGTAAAACAACGACTTCTGAACGTATTTTGTTCTACACAGGTGAGAGCCACAAACTAGGTGAAACTCACGAAGGTTCGGCAACTACGGACTGGATGGAACAAGAGCAAGAACGTGGTATTACCATTACTTCAGCAGCTGTAACATGCTTCTGGAAAGGTATGGGCAACCAGTTCGAACAACACCGTATTAACGTTATTGACACCCCAGGACACGTTGACTTCACAATCGAAGTTGAGCGTTCTATGCGTGTTCTTGACGGTGCGTGTATGGTTTACTGTGCTGTAGGTGGTGTACAACCTCAGTCTGAAACTGTATGGCGTCAAGCGAACAAATATAAAGTTCCACGTATTGCGTTCGTTAACAAAATGGACCGTACTGGTGCGAACTTCTTCCGTGCGGTTGAACAAATGAAAACTCGCTTGGGTGCTAACCCAGTGCCAATCGTTGTTCCAATCGGTGCTGAAGAAAACTTCCAAGGTGTTGTTGACCTTATCGAAATGAAAGCGATTATCTGGGATGAAGCATCTCAAGGTATGAAGTTCGAATATGGCGACATCCCAGCTGACCTAGTTGATACTGCTAATGAATGGCGTACAAACATGGTTGAAGCAGCTGCGGAAGCATCTGAAGAGCTTATGGACAAATACCTTGAAGAAGGTGATTTGACGAAAGAAGAAATCGTAGCTGGTTTACGTACGCGTACGCTTGCAAACGAAATTCAACCGATGATGTGTGGTTCGGCGTTCAAAAACAAAGGTGTTCAACGTATGTTGGACGCAGTAATTGAATTCCTTCCAGCGCCGACTGACGTTGAAGCAATCAAAGGTATCTTAGACGACAAAGACGAAACTGAAGGTTCTCGTGAAGCGTCTGATGATGCACCGTTTGCTGCGTTAGCGTTCAAAATCATGAACGACAAATTCGTTGGTAACTTAACGTTCGTACGTGTTTACTCTGGTGTTCTTAAAGCGGGTAGCCCGGTTTATAACCCAGTGAAAATGAAACGTGAGCGTATCGGCCGTATCGTACAGATGCACGCAAATGACCGTCACGACATCGAAGAAATTCGTGCGGGCGACATCGCGGCATGTGTAGGTCTTAAAGATACAACGACTGGTGATACATTATGTGATGAAAACCACGTAATTACACTAGAGCGTATGGAATTCCCAGAGCCAGTAATTGCACTTGCAGTTGAGCCTAAAACTAAAGCTGACCAAGAAAAAATGTCAGTTGCTTTAGGTCGTTTGGCGAAAGAAGATCCATCGTTCCGCGTACGTACTGACGAAGAATCTGGTCAAACCATCATTGCTGGTATGGGTGAGCTTCACCTTGACATCATCGTTGACCGTATGAAACGTGAGTTCAACGTTGAAGCAAACATTGGTAAACCAATGGTTGCTTACCGTGAAACGATCAAAAAATCTGTTGAACAAGAAGGTAAATTCGTTCGTCAAACAGGTGGTAAAGGTAAATTTGGTCACGTATACGTACGTCTTGAGCCAATGGACCCTGAATCTGGTAAAGACTACGAGTTCGCTGAAGAAGTTGTCGGCGGTGTAGTACCGAAAGAATTCTTCGGTGCGGTTGACAAAGGTATCCAAGAACGTATGAAGAATGGTGTCCTTGCTGGTTACCCAGTAGTTGGCATCAAAGCGACATTGTTCGACGGTTCTTACCATGATGTCGACTCTGACGAATTATCGTTCAAAATGGCGGGTTCTTATGCCTTCCGTGACGGTTTCATGAAAGCAGATCCTGTTCTTCTTGAACCAATCATGAAAGTTGAAGTAGAAACTCCAGAAGACTACATGGGCGATATCATGGGTGACTTAAACCGTCGTCGTGGTATGGTTCAAGGTATGGACGATCTTCCTGGCGGTACTAAAGCAATCCGTGCTGAAGTTCCACTTTCTGAGATGTTTGGTTACGCAACTCACATGCGTTCTATGTCTCAAGGTCGTGCGACTTACTCTATGGAATTTGCTAAATATGCTGAAACTCCACGTAACGTGGCTGAAGGCATCATTGCTAAGTTCCAAGCTGGCGGCAAAAAAGGTGACGACGAGTAATCTTTCGATTACTATATTGCCTAACTAAATTTATAGTTAAAATCTAATACTCATGCAGGTTTACTGCATGAGTAATCTACAAAGGAAGATGAACATGGCTAAGGCTAAGTTTGAACGTAATAAGCCACACGTTAACGTGGGCACAATCGGTCACGTTGACCATGGTAAAACAACTTTAACAGCTGCGATTGCAACTGTATGTGCTAAAAAATTCGGTGGTGAAGCGAAAGACTACGCTGCAATCGACTCTGCACCAGAAGAAAAAGCACGTGGTATTACAATTAATACTTCACACGTAGAATACGATTCTCCAACTCGTCACTATGCTCACGTAGACTGCCCGGGCCACGCCGATTATGTTAAAAACATGATTACTGGTGCTGCTCAGATGGACGGCGCAATCCTTGTATGTGCTGCGACTGACGGTCCAATGCCACAAACTCGTGAACACATCTTGCTTTCTCGTCAGGTAGGTGTACCTTACATCGTTGTATTCTTGAACAAATGTGACCTTGTAGACGACGAAGAACTTCTTGAATTAGTAGAAATGGAAGTTCGTGAACTTCTTTCTACTTACGACTTCCCAGGTGATGACACTCCTGTAATCCGTGGTTCAGCACTTGCTGCACTTAACGGTGAAGCTGGTCAATACGGTGAAGACGCAGTTGTAGCTCTTGTTGAAGCGCTTGACTCTTACATCCCAGAACCAGAACGTGCAATCGACCAAGCATTCTTGATGCCAATCGAAGATGTATTCTCAATTTCTGGCCGTGGTACAGTTGTAACTGGCCGTGTTGAAACTGGTATCATCAAAGTTGGTGAAGAAGTTGAAATCGTGGGTATCAAAGACACAGTTAAGACTACTGTAACTGGCGTTGAAATGTTCCGTAAACTTCTTGACGAAGGCCGTGCTGGTGAGAACTGTGGTATCTTGCTTCGTGGTACTAAACGTGAAGACGTACAACGTGGTCAAGTACTTGCTAAACCAGGTTCTATCAAACCGCACACTAAATTCGATGCAGAAGTATACGTACTTTCTAAAGACGAAGGTGGTCGTCACACTCCATTCCTTAACGGTTACCGTCCACAGTTCTACTTCCGTACAACTGACGTAACTGGCGCGATTTCTTTGAAAGAAGGCGTTGAAATGGTTATGCCTGGTGACAACGTAGAAATGTCAGTAGAACTAATTCACCCAATCGCAATGGACCCAGGTCTACGTTTTGCGATCCGTGAGGGTGGTCGTACAGTTGGTGCTGGTGTAGTTGCTAAAGTAACTGCATAATCGCTGATTGTGTGAAAAAAGCGTCCCTTTGGGACGCTTTTTTTATATCTGTAAATTCAACCTACTCATTTTCAAGCATATTTAAATTGTCTAACAATATATTTACAAGCTGTCCTTAAGTGATATTTCACTGACCTTATCTACCCTTATGTGAAAAATTCAACGCAGTAATATAACTATAAGAATTTTAATAATTAGATTTCAGCTCTATATAGAACTGATGGGAGTAAGTGTATGAATGTTCAAGTGAAAATTACCAATCGTGCAGGCGCAAGTTTTCCGGTACGTCGTATGAGTTTTGATTTTGATCAAGTGCCAGAATACTGGATGAATGGTTCAGCAGGACTGACTCACTTTATGACTGCACTCTCTGCATTATTCCCGGCAGGCGAAAAATTCTTTATTGATTCTGTTCGCGCTGTACGTCAGCACCCAGCAATTAAAGACAATGAAGCATTGCAAAAAGAAATTTCTGCCTTTATTGGTCAGGAAGCCATGCATACCCAGGAACATGTTGGCTTTAATGCCTCAGCGCAACGCCATGGCCATGACGTTGATACGCTAGATCATTATACTGACCGAGTCATTCAAACTGCACGCAAAATCTTTGCGGCAGTCGGTAAGCCAGTTGGTATTACCCAGGAAATGGTCGACCTCACTGCGACGACTGCTCTAGAACATTTTACTGCGACCATTGCATCTCAGTTACTAACCAATCATCATATTCAGGAATTGATGAAAGATGACACCATGAAAACTATGTGGCTCTGGCATGCAATTGAAGAGAATGAACATAAGGCCGTGGCCTATGATGTATTCGAAGGTGTTTTCGGTAAAGGCTTAAAATCTTATCTACTGCGTACCACTTCACTGGTTGCAGCGATGGTCACGCTATTCTTTGTACAAAGCTACTTCGTATTGCGTTTATTGAAAGAAGACCGTCAGTTAAGTCTTGGAGCTTTAAAAGAAATCTATACTTATGGTTATAGCCCATCTAAAGGAATTATTACCGGTATGGGTAAAGAAATGCTGATGTACTTTAAACCTGGTTTTCATCCAAATGATCATGACACCCATAGCTTATTACAAAGCTGGAAACAAAAACTGGGCCTTTAATTTAAAACTAGATTAAAAGACTGAAGAGCAACCTAAGTTGCTCTTTTTTTTTGCTCGATTTTTTAAATAAAGTTTCTATAATGCGGAGGTTAATTCTAGATAAGATGAACGAAGATGATTCGTTTGATGCAAGCTGCGGATGTACCAGCCGTTGCCAAGATTGAAACCAAAGTACAATCCCATCCCTGGACCTTTAAACAATTTGAAGATGCTGTTACTGCCTATCAAAGTACTGTGATTGAACAAGCAGGGCAAGTCGTAGGGTTCTGCATTTTACAGCCGGTGCTGGATGAAGCCAATTTATTACTGATGGCAATTGATCCTGCGCAACAGGGCAAAGGTTTAGGTTATCAGTTGCTAGATGCCTCAATTGCATTATTGAAAAATAGTCCGGTACAGATCTTTCTGGAAGTACGGGAAAGCAATGCTGCTGCGATTAAACTGTATGAAAAAACCGGTTTTCATCAGATTGACCTGCGCAAGAACTATTATCCGAATTCGAATGGCACTCGGGAACATGCCATTATTATGGTGAAGTCCTGTACTGATGATTTTGCCAGCCTGTTTAAATAATATTCCAGCTCTTATTTGACGACTAAATTACTTGATGATGGGATTATTCCATCCGCTAGGCAAGGTCGTCATCAAGGAGTTTCCCAGATGTTCAATCTCCACAGGGGTAAGGGTGCGGTTTAATCGGCGCCATTGCCCGTCAATCAATAATTCAAGTGGCAGGTATTGAGACTTGTAGTTCATTTTGGCTGAATGTGGCACCCAGTAGCCCAGATAAACAAACTGTAAGCCAAGTTTTTGAGTGTGCTCAATCTGTTTCAGAATCGCAAAGGCACCAAGGGAACGGCGGTTCTCATCAGGATCAAAGAAAGTATACACCGCTGAAACGCCATCATCGAGCAGGTCACAAGTCGATACACTGATGAGACGGTCATCTTTCCATAATTCCAGAAAGAAACTATCGGTACAGCTTTGCAGTAAAAACTTTTCGAACTGGTCACGGCTAGGTGGATACATATCACCATCTGCATGACGTTCATTAATATAACGTTCATAGAGGGCGTAATGTATATCTGTGGCCTGTTCAGGATGGGTAATTTTAACCGTCAAATCCTGATTACGTTTCCAGGCTTTTTTTTGCGAGCTGTTCATTTGGAATTCATGAACAGGAATACGTGAAGATAAACATTGACGGCACAGGTGGCATTCAGGCCGATAGACAAAATCACCACTACGACGGAAACCGGTACGAGAAAGCTCGGACAGCGTCACTACATCAATACGGTGCGCTGGATCAAGAAAAACCATGCGCGCGGACTTGTTGGGCAGATAGCTACAGTCATGCGGCGGCGTAATATAATACTGTAAATCGTTCAGTAGGGACTGTGGTTGATAAGAGTTCATAACAAGTGCCCTCTGTTATTTTCATTCACTTAATCGCGCAGACTGCGCTATTGTTTTACTTGAAAATACACCGTCTTGATACTTTTTCCAATTGATCGCAGGCTGTTTTATCACATCTTGTAACGATTTAAGGTATGTGTGGCGAGAAATTGTACAGGCACCTAGACTCATCAAGTGATCATTCACTAATTGGCAGTCTATCCAGGGCAACTGATTTTCTCGACCAATCAGCATCAAGGTATAGAAAGCCATTTTAGAAACATCGGTTTGGGTACTAAACATGGATTCACCAAAGCAGCCCTTGCCGATAGTCACCCCATAGAGTCCACCTACTACGCGATCTTCATCCCAAACCTCAATACTATAACCATAACCTGCATCAAACATGTCGCAATAACCTTGAATGATCTCTTCACTAATCCAGGTCTCATCTGCATAAGCACGAGGCAATGAGCAGGAACGGATGACTCTCTCAAAAGCATGATTTACTGTAATTTTATAATCCTGCTTTTTCATACTGCGAAGTAGCGATTTACTTGGATGATAATCCTCTGGCCGAATAATGCAGCGTGGTTCCGGACTCCACCAGCAGATCGGATCACCTTCAGAAAACCAGGGAAACAGGCCATGGGTATAGGCCTCATATAAAGTAGAAGGGGAGAGGTCTGCACCGATACAAATCAGGCCTTCACCCTCAAGATCTGCTTCTTCAGGATTGGGGAAAATGTACTGTGAAGGAGGAAGAAGATGCATGCAGAACCCTGATCTTGAAATAGACTGTTTTTATCATACATAAAAAAACCGCCCATGATGGACGGTCTTTTTATTTTCGCTGCTTAGTCTAATTTACCCATTGCATCGAGATATTTTTCTGCATCCAGTGCCGCCATACAGCCTGAACCTGCAGAAGTAATCGCCTGACGGTAGATACTGTCTGCGATATCGCCTGCAGCGAATACACCCGGGATAGAGGTTTGGGTGGCATTCCCTGCGGTACCACTTTGAACCTGAATATAACCATCACGCAGTTCTAGCTGGCCTTCGAACATGGTGCTATTTGGTTTATGACCAATAGCAACAAATAGACCTGATACTTCAACGTCCTGAGTTGAATCATCTTGAGTTGATTTTAAACGTACCGCAGTGACGCCAGTGGTATCACCCAACACTTCTTCTACTTGATGATTCCAGATAATGCTGATTTTTCCTTCTTTTTCTTTTTCAAAAAGATGGTCTTGCAGGATTTTTTCAGAACGTAACGTATCACGACGGTGAACTAGAGTCACGTGAGAAGCGATGTTAGAAAGATATAATGCTTCTTCAACAGCGGTATTACCACCGCCTACAACCATCACTTTTTGCTCTTTATAGAAGAAACCGTCACAGGTTGCACACGCGCTCACGCCTTGACCCATAAATGCAGCTTCTGATTCCAGACCCAGGTATTGCGCAGTTGCACCAGTACAAATGATCAGGGCATCACAAGTAAACTCTTCCATATCGCCTTTCAGGACGAATGGACGAACGTTAAGATTAACTTCATTGATATGATCATAGACAATTTCGGTACCGAAACGTTCTGCATGAGCCTGCATACGTTCCATTAAAGCTGGACCAGTCAGACCTTCAGGATCGCCAGGCCAGTTATCTACTTCAGTCGTTGTGGTTAATTGACCACCCAGTTGCAGACCTGCAATCAGGGTCGGTTTTAAGTTTGCACGCGCTGCATAGACTGCTGCGCTATAGCCAGCAGGGCCAGAACCTAAAATAATCAGTCGTGAGTGACGTGCGCTCATTCGCTGTATCCTTTTTTATTTAGAAATTTATTGAATTATACGTGAAACTGTATAACAGTGGTGTGAGATTAAAGTCGATATTATTGATCATCGAAATCGATTTGGGCTATATAGAAGAAGTACACAATAATGCATCTTTTTTGATGCAACAGGTGCATAATATGCATTTTATTGCGACGCTTTTTTTGAAGCATACCAGCAAAAGAATATTCATGAAGAATTGGTTACAGGACAGTATATGACAGCGGTGTCGAGTGCCTATGCACAGCGCTTAGTAATGACATTATTTTTAGTCTCATTTGGGATTTATCTGTTTCTTGCAACAGTGACCTATACACCATTTGATCCGGGGTGGATGCATATCTCTAGTGATACGCAGACAGTTTCAAATGCCAGTGGGGTTGCAGGGGCCTGGATTTCAGACCTGTTATTTGGTTTTCTCGGTTGGGCAAGCCTGCTGATCCCTGTGTATCTGTTTATGGAAGCAATCCAGGTCTGGTGGCCGCGCAGCTTCCTGAACCGTCCATTCCGTTATGCTGCCCAATTCTTCCTGTTATTGACTACATCGGCGTTGCTGTTCCTGTTCTGGCAAGTTCCAGCCGATACGCTGGATAATTCTTCAGGCGGGATCATTGGCTATGAACTGGGCCAAAGTCTTGAACAATTACTAACTGTCTATGGCGCAGCTTTTTTCTTGCTGGTGCTTTGGGTGGTTCTGTTTACCTTGGCATTTGGTGTGAAATGGAACAAGACCTGGAGCAGTCTCAAGGCAACACCTGCTTATCTGCAAGACCTGTTCTACCGTAATGTGCCAGAAGGTATGTCTGATTTTGACCGTACCGCACCTGTAATTAAAAAAGAAGCGGTAAAAGCAGCTGCCAAAAAAGTGACAGTACCAGTCACTGCCGCACCTGAGCATGATCTGGTAGAAGTCGACCCTGTAGTTCGCGATCATGTCGCTGAACGCCTGTTTGAGGATTTTGCAGATAAAGAATCGCACCAGCCTCACCACTATGAAGAAGATATTTCTGAACCTGTACAGACATCAGCTTCAGAACCTGTTCAGGAACAAGCACCGCGAACAGCAGAGCCGGATCGTGTGGTGGCAACAGGGGAGGTGTGGCGTGCGTTACATTCCAATGAAGACCAGCGTCACAAGCAGGATATCGATGCTTTGCTTAAAGCTGCAGAAGAAGAGCAAGCTGATTTTTCTCCTGATGCATTTGCAGCTGCGTCAACGAATCACAATGCTCATGAAGTGACATCATCATCTACCGCCAAGAATAATCTGGACTGGGATGATGATGAAATTTTTGATGAGTTATTGGCCGCAGTCCCGCAAGGTAAAACCGCAACGGATGTGCATAGCCCGTTCAATTCAGCAGCAGCTGAAAAATCCCTCAGAATTGTAGAAGATGCTGGAACAATCAGCTCAACTGCGGCTGCTCCACTTATGGCTGCACATGCGATTAAAAATACCAGCCTGGAAGCGGACTTTGAGGATCTGGACGATTTACTGGTTGAAGCTGATGAACCAAAACCTGCACCTGTACGTGCATCAAGTTATGCCCAATCTTCTGCTTTTGTTCAGGCACCGATTCAGCGTGTAGAGACAGCAGCTCAAACTGCAGCGACCAATGCAGCAGTTCGGGAAGCATTGTCCAAAGAAGAATTTATTGAAGCCTGGCATGAAACTGCCGGTAAGCCTCAGGATGAAGACGAGTTTGACTTCGATGCGCCACTGACCGATGCCGCTGGTCGTCCAATGTCACGTGCCATGCAGGTCGCTGAGCGCCGTAAAGACCTGTCACCATTGCCGGGTCTGGAATTGCTGGATAAAGTCGATCCGAACAAAAAAGTGAATTTCACTGAAGAGCAATTATCCCGTTTATCAGAACTTCTGGAAATCAAGCTTCAGGAATTTAACGTTAAAGCCAAAGTGGTCGAGGCTCAGCCAGGCCCAGTCGTGACCCGTTTTGAACTGGACCTTGCGCCTGGTGTGAAAGCTTCCAAAGTCACTAATATTTCACGTGACTTGGCTCGTTCGATGTCAATGGCTTCAGTACGTGTAGTCGAAGTTATTCCAGGTAAGCCTTATATCGGCATTGAAGTTCCGAACAGTAGCCGTGAAATGGTGCGTTTGATTGAACTGGTACAGATTCCAAAATTCAATGATCCAGATGGCATTTTGTCGATGGCCATGGGTAAGGATATTTCGGGCAATCCGGTGATTACTGAACTGGGTAAAGCACCGCATATGCTGGTAGCAGGGACTACGGGTTCTGGTAAGTCGGTGGCGGTTAACTCGATGATTCTATCGATGCTATTGAAGTACACACCAGACCAGTTACGCCTGATCCTGATCGATCCGAAACAGCTTGAATTGGCCAACTATAACGATATTCCACACCTGTTAACCCCAGTTGTGACCGATATGAAAGATGCAGTCAGTGCCTTGAACTGGTGTGTGAATGAAATGGAACGTCGTTACAAACTGATGTCTTTCCTGAAAATTCGTAAGCTCAGCGACTATAACCGTAAGGTAGAAGAGGCGCTTGCCAATGGTGAAGAGCTATTTGATCCAACCTGGAAAGCGAGTGAATCAGTCGCAGGGGAACGTGCACCGCGCTTAACGCCATTGCCATCGATTGTGATTGTTGCCGATGAGTTCGCGGATATGATCATGCAGGTCGGTAAGAAAGCTGAAGAGATGATTACCCGTCTGGCACAAAAATCCCGTGCTGCCGGTATTCACCTGTTACTGGCAACTCAGCGTCCCTCAGTAGATGTGATCACTGGTCTGATCAAGGCGAATATTCCGACACGTGTCGCACTTCGTGTGAACTCGAAAATCGACTCACGTACCATTCTCGATGCAGGTGGTGCAGAAGATCTGCTCGGTCATGGTGATATGCTGTTCCTTGGCCCGGGTAAAATTGAGCCGGAGCGTGTACACGGGGCTTTTATTGCCGATGATGAAGTGAACCGGATCTGTGATGCATGGCGTGAACGTGGGGCGCCTAACTATGTGGATGAGATCCTGACTCCATTTGATGAAGAACCGTCTAGTCGCGGCTTTGAGGATGGTGGAGATGGTGGATCGGATCGAGATGCGCTGTATGATCAGTGTGTGGCTTTTGTTTTGGAAACCCGCAAAGCATCAACTTCATCTTTGCAGCGTAAGTTCAGTCTGGGTTATAACCGTGCTGCACGGATCATTGACCAGATGGAAGAAAATGGCATTGTCAGCTCAATGGGTGCCAATGGGAAGCGTGAGATCTTGGTTTAAATCCAGAATCTCTAGCGATTAAAAAAGCCTGCTTTAAGCAGGCTTTTTTATGCATTACAACTTATGCAAATTTTTCTAATACTGCGAGGAACTCGGCACTTTGACGCGGATAAGTGGCAATCACGTCATGAATGCGCTGTCCTTCCGGATTGGTGGCGTTAAGATCGCGGCCATCTGCGACAAATTTGGTTAGTAGGCGTTCATAATCAAAAGGGCGCATATGCTTGAATGCATGATAAAGTACATGAAAATCTGCATTGACGCCTGCAGGAGGAAGCTGATTCAGGTAGGCATATACACGCTCATCTGACCATTCTTCGTTAAAGGTCGCTGGTTGAGATAATGCCATCGCAATCTCCTTGATGTAATTCTTCGGCATGAAAAAAGGCAAAATATGAGTTCGCAAGAGGCAAAGTCTTATCATGCACTTTGTCTATTCGAAGGATCACTTCACGTTTTGAGATGAGGTAAAAAAATACTAATTACTATCAAGTCTACGCGAAGCCAAGCTTCTGGTCTTGCGTCTCAACAAAGCGGCGCTTTGTTGAGGCTCATATTTTGCCTTGAATCAATTTACTTGACTAATCAAAATTCAGATTATCGCTCTTCAGGTAAATTGATATTCATTTCAAGCATTTCAATGTTTGCTTCAGAACGTACCTGCATCTGAATGTGCTGTTCATCAACCCCGCGGACGTAGCGATTGACCACTTGCATGATCTCTGTCTTCATCTGGTCAATTTTATCCTGACTCAAACGGCGCCCCAAACCCTGTTCAGAAGCAACAATGACTTTCAAACGGTCTTTCGCGGTTTGTGCGCTTGATGGTTTATCCTCGCTACTAAAAAGTTTACTCCAGAATCCAGCCATGTTTACGCTCCAAATAATCGTGCTAACCAGCCCTTAGGTTTTACTTCAATATGACGGTAAGGACGCTCTTCACCCAGGAAACGTGCTACAAGGTCATCATAAGCCTGACCTGCGGCAGATTCGGTAAAGTGAATCACTGGTTTACCTTCATTCGATGCCTGTAGAACGCTTGGACACTCAGGAATAACACCTAAGGTTGGAACACGTAAAATATCTTTAGAAATATCGTCAATCGTTAACATTTCCTGTTTATCGGCACGTTCCGGATTGAAACGGGTAATACACAGGTGTTTACGGATGCGACCTTCGTTTTGTTCTACTTTTTTAGTTTTACTATCTAACATGCCAATGATGCGGTCAGAGTCACGTACTGAAGAAATTTCAGGGTTAGTCACAATGATAGCTTCATCTGCATGGTACATGGCTAAAATGGCACCACGTTCAATACCTGCAGGTGAGTCACACACGATATAATCAAATTCCTGTGAAAGCTCATCCATTACACGTTCTACGCCTTCATCAGTTAAAGCATCTTTATCACGTGTTTGTGAAGCAGGTAAAATATATAAATTTTCAATATCTTTATCGCGAATCAGTGCTTGTTGTAATCGTGCTTCGTTATTGAGAACATTTACAAAATCATATACTACACGGCGTTCACAGCCCATAATCAAATCAAGGTTACGCAAGCCTACATCAAAATCGATTACCACAGTTTTGTGGCCACGTAGGGCTAAACCTGTTGCAAAAGATGCACTTGTTGTAGTCTTACCTACGCCACCTTTGCCTGATGTTACGACAACAATTTTCGCCACCGAATCCACTCCTGTTATGGTTCAAATCCCCTATAAAATGGGGTTTTTGGTGTTTATTTATACATTAAAATTGTAGAGCTTCAAATACAAGCTCTTGTTGATCATTCAAGTAAATATGCACGGGTTTTTTCACAACATTCGGTGGAATGTCGTCGGCCACACAGTAAGTACCTGCAATAGAAATCAGTTCGGCCTCCAGCGCATGACAGAAAATACGCGCTGCAGTATTGCCACCCGCACCTGCAATCACACGGCCACGCGCGCTGCCATAAATATGGATATTGCCTGAAGCAATCACTTCTGAACCACTGTTTATTCCGGCCGTAATAATAATGTCACCCTGATTCTGCACAATGCATTGGCCGGTGCGCAGAATTTCATCGTGATAAGAAGTCACATGCGCGACGATCGGTGCTGCATCAGCTTTTTCATCGTCAGCAGCAGATTCGGATTTGACTTCCATGACCTGTTCTTTGGTCGCCTTAATTTCCTGTAACTGACGGTCTGGTGGCAGAACAGGGAACTGAATCGCACGAGCCTGATCCCCCAGAATCCCTTCAGTCACTGCCATAGGCTGAACTTCGAGATCAATCAGTAACTGGATCAGGGCAATCAGTTCCTGATCGACTGAACTTTCAATCACCGCCAATGTGCCTGGCGGAAAAGCCGCTTGTAATTTTGGTTTCAGTTGCTGGCGGATTGCATCATGATCATTGGTATCGAGGCTAATGCGTAGCGCATTGACCATTCTGCCTTTTATCCGTATGTCAGCCATAATTTTTCCTTAATACTTCTGACTTGCTGTTTTATGTCGAAGCAATGTTGTAAATAGTGCAAATCCTAGAACAAATTTCGTTAATTCTCTAGCGATCCAAGTTATTTTTTTATACGAATAGAATCCACTTATCTTAGCCGATTCCACAAATGAAAACTCATCTATCGATTGAGCCCTGATTTTGTTCGTGTTCTTCTAAAATCTGTTGCCACTGTTTTACTTTGACCTGTTTTTGAATGGCTTCAAGTGTTTCAAAAACAGCCGATTCAACCAATTTATCAATATGTGGATTATGTTCAATCTGAATCTGGCTAATCTTATCTGAAATCATGGCAAAAGTCGGGTTTTCTTGTGATCCGCTATGTGTAAAAGGATCAATCAGGCCTTGGGTGATATTTTTTCCCAGACGTTGACCAATACTCTGGATCTGTCGCTCCAGTCGCCCGCCCACAATGGGAATCAGACGCAGAAGCTGAGTGAGTTCAGGTGTATCTTCAATGGCCTGATTGACGACTTGCCCGACATTTTTTGAAATCATGAAGCGCTGTGCCTGTAATTCCTTGCCCAAAGACTCTTGCAAGATATCTGTCAAAGCAATAGCCAGTAATTTACGGTGATGTTCAATCAAATCATCAATTAATTGTTTATGTGATGTGCTGGTGCTGAGTTCACGTTTAATACCATCCAGTACCGTCAATACTACACGGCTCGAAAGTTCTTCCATCAGCAGGTTATAGTAGAAATTGCCCCGTCTGTACCAGCTTGCCGGTATGACTTTGTATCCATGGCTATGCAGGTTGTAGCCAATCGCGACTGCACGTAACAGACGCAGAAAACGTAGCTGTGGGATGATGGATAAAATTTCATACCAGTGCACAAAGGGAAAGAACCACCAGCGGGCATGGTGACGCATAACAATGGCAATGAACCAGCGAACGATGAGTTCAATAATCAGGAAGGTGG
The DNA here is from genome assembly GCF_013417725.1 of Acinetobacter sp. YH12233. Taxonomy (NCBI): domain Bacteria; kingdom Pseudomonadati; phylum Pseudomonadota; class Gammaproteobacteria; order Moraxellales; family Moraxellaceae; genus Acinetobacter; species Acinetobacter sp. YH12233. The sequence goes on along the minus strand of NZ_VPDK01000006.1, from coordinate 54,459 downwards.
TAAACCATCCCTCGGTAATCATTACCCAGGGACGTAATTCACTTTTATAAAACTGCAAGACATCAGGCAAGCGAATGAAGTCAAACAACCAGTGCCCAAAATCGCTCATCAGAATGGCATTGGCACAGAGACAGAACAAATTGATGATGATGACAACCATCATGAAAATGTCGTAAATCAGTGCAATTTTCCAGCCCCAGGTGCCTTTGCGAATAAATTTAAATGAGCTGGACACGAGGTCCGGGTTGTCGTTCTTCATAGTCTCTCTGGCAAATGTCAGACAGAAGCGGAAATCAGGTTCTGCTGCATTTGCTCAATTAATTGGTCTTTTTCAGTCCAGATCTGGTCTACCCATTGCTGGAAACGCGCCCGGTAATCTGCATCATCTTCATAATTGCCACCGAGTACCCAATCCGGAATGTCAATTTTTCTTAAGTTCACGGCAATACGCGGGACTTCGCCTAACCAGAATTCTCCATAACCTGGCACACCGTCAGGATAAACAATAGTCATATCCACCAGTGCATCAATTTTGTCTCCCAGAATATTCAGTGCCAGCGCAAGACCCCCCGCCTTAGGCTTCAACAAATGCTTATAAGGCGATTTTTGCTGTTCATGCTTTTCCGGGGTAAAACGTGTACCTTCCAGATAATTCAGTAAGGTAAATGGCTGGCTAACCAGTTGTTCACATGCCTTACGTGCTTCTTCCATATCCCGGTATTTCAGGGCAGGGTTTTTGGCAATCTGTTCTTTGCTATGCCGTTTCATCATCGGGAAGCCCAGAATTTTAAAGGCTTGACCTACAAATGGAATAAAAATTAGTTCCCATTTTGTAAAGAAGCGGGTGAGAGGCATACGTGTTAAACCGAAATACTGGTTTACCGTGGTATCCACCCAGCTCTGATGATTACAGGTCATTAAATAACGCCCCTGCATGTTCAGATCCAGAGATTCATCAATGCTGATTTGCCATTTGGTATTTTTCAGGACATTGTCAATCAGCCAGTTATTTACGCTTAACCAGCTATTGGTAATCTTGATATTGGTTTCATCAATCTTAGAAGATTTCTTAAAAAGTTTGGTCAGCCCCAAAGCCAGTACAGGTGGCCCATGAAAAAAAGTACTGCCAGTCATGACGGATGTCACCGTGAGGCCACGGGTAAGTTTTTTTAAAGTCGTTTGTTGCTTGCTTTTAGATGACATATAAAAACAGTCCCAGAGAATAATCGTCTAAATTTCATCACATTTTGAACAATATAGAGGGAGTTGAGCGAATAGAAAAGTCCGATCGTTAAACTATGAAGAAACTATGATGAAATTCAGGAAATTGGTTACACATAAACATTACAAAATATTACTAAAAGATTTATTATTAACAAAAAATCAATGGTTATCCCATTATTTTTAAATCATTATCTGACCTAAGATATAAATTACACTACAAAGGAGGCATGCAATGCGTGCACTATTAATTTCAGCAGCTGTAGCAGGGGCAGTAGCACTTACAGGTTGTCAAACTACTGGCAATAACCTGGGTGGTGTTGAGTACGACAAAACAGCTTTGGGTACAGTAATTGGTGCTGCTGCAGGTTATGGTATTTCTAAAAGTAATGCCAATACTAGCCGTCAAAACAACCGTGCAGCTGCAATTGGTGCAGTTGTAGGTGGTGCTGCTGGTGTTTATCTTGACAATAAAGAGAAAAAATTACGTCAGGCAACTGCCGGTACAGGTGTAGACGTTAACCGTAATCCAGACGGTTCAATCAACTTGGTAATGCCTGGTGCGATTACATTTGACACTAACAAGTCAAACATCAAACCAAACTTCTATGCAACATTGAATAAAGTTGCCCAAGTTCTGACTGAAGACAGCCAAAGCGGTATCTTGGTAACTGGTTATACAGACAGCACTGGTAATGACTCAATCAACATTCCATTGTCTCAAGCACGTGCACAATCTGTTGCGAACTACCTTGCTGGTCAAGGCGTAGCACGTACTCGTATCAATGCACAAGGTCTTGGTTCAGCGAACCCGATCGCAGACAACTCAACTGCGGCTGGTAAAGAACAAAACCGTCGTGTTGAAATTGCAGTATATGCCGTTCAGTAATCACTGATTTTGCAGAAAAACCACCTTCGGGTGGTTTTTTTTATGTCTGAAAGATGACGCAGGAAAATGAATTTTCAATTAGGCATCTGGGCATGAGATGACTATAATCGGAGCCGAATCTAGAAGAGGAAGCCATATGTCACTCGCCAGTCAGTTAAATGACAAGCAACTTGAAGCCATGAAATATACTCAAGGACCCTTGTTAGTACTTGCCGGAGCGGGTTCAGGCAAGACCTCGGTAATTACAAGAAAAATCGCGTACTTGGTCAAGCATTGCGGGATTCCGGCTCACCGGATTACGGCAATGACCTTTACCAACAAGGCGGCACGTGAAATGAAAGAGCGTGTCACCAAATTGCTGACCCGAGAAGAAGCCAAAGGCCTTTCAGTCTCGACCTTCCATACTTTTGGTCTAAATTTATTACGTTTAGAGCTCAAACACACACCGCTAAAAAATAATTTCTCGATTCTGGATGCCGATGACTGTAAGCGGATTCTGATGGATCTGATGCATCGCGATAATCTTTCAGGTGCAGAAAGCAAAGAACTGATTGCTAAAGCCATGAAGGTGATTTCGGACTGGAAAAACGATCTGATTCCACCAGAACAGGCTCACACGACTTGTGAAACCCCGGAAGATGTTCAGTTCGCGCATTTATACCAACTTTATGAGCGTAATCTGCGTGCCTATAACGCTGTAGACTTTGATGACCTGATTGTGATGCCAACGCGCCTGCTGCAGGAAAATGCGGAAGTTCGCGATAAATGGCAAAACCGCGTGCGTTATCTGCTGGTGGACGAATATCAGGATACCAACACTGCACAGTATATTCTGGTGAAATTACTGGTTGGGGTCATGGGACAGTTTACTGCGGTAGGGGATGATGATCAGTCGATTTATGCCTGGCGTGGTGCCAAGCCAGAAAATATGGCGCTGTTACAACAGGATTTCCCGAATCTGAAAGTGATCAAGCTGGAACAGAACTATCGTTCTACCAGTCGTATTCTGAAAGCTGCCAATACCGTAATTGGCAACAACCCGCATATCTTTGATAAAAAGCTCTGGTCAGATAAAGGTCACGGTGAAGTGATTCGGGTCATCACTTGTCGTAATGATGATGATGAAGCAGAACGCGTAGTGAAAGACCTGATCACGCATAAGCTGATGAATGGTAAAAACTGGAAAGATTACGCGATTCTGTATCGTGGTAATTTCCAGGCACGTATTCTGGAAACTCAGCTGCGCCAGATGCAGATTCCTTACAAGCTCTCTGGCGGTCAGTCTTTCTTTGCGCGTGCAGAGATCAAGGACATTATGAGTTACCTGCGTCTGATCATTAACCCGGAAGATGACAGCGCTTTCCTGCGGATTATTAACACACCGAAACGTGCCATTGGCCCGGTGACGCTGGAAAAACTCGGTCTGTTTGCCCAGGAAAATAATCTGTCTCTACTGTCAGCGGCAGGCGATCAGCGTCTGACCATGGTGATCCCAAAGAAAGCGACCACACAACTGGCAGAATTTTCAGATTTTATCAATAACTTTACCCGTAACTTGCTGGAAGACGATGAACCTGTACCAATCATCCGTCAGATGATGGTGGAAGCCAGCTATATTGACTATATCAAGGAATCCGCAGCGACGCCGGCACAGGAAAAAACCAAGCTCGATAATATTGAAGTGCTGTATAGCAGTATTCAAAGTCTGATCAATCGTGCAGAAGATGTCGATGAAAAGAATATCGAAAGTGTCATCCGTAAGATGGTGCTTCTCGATATGCTGGAACAGCAGCAGGAAGAAGAAGATACCGATAAGGTTAACCTTCTGACCTTGCATGCATCCAAAGGTCTGGAATTCCCTTATGTCTACTTAATCGGACTGGAAGAAGAAATTCTGCCACATAAGAACTCGATTGCTGCCGAAACAGTCGAGGAAGAACGCCGTCTAATGTACGTGGGGATTACTCGTGCGCGTCAGGGCTTGACTATTACCTTAGCGGAACAGCGTAAGGCGGGTGGACAGATGAAGCAGATGACCCCAAGCCGCTTCCTGGATGAGCTGCCAGAAGATGAACTGGAGTGGTTAGGCCGCAAGAAAAAACTTGCAGGCAATATTGATCCAAAACAGCAGGCTCAGCATTATCTGGATAATTTACGTGCCTTGATTAAACGGTAAAAGTAACAGAACGCTACGATTTTGATTCTTTAAATTTTTTAATATTAAACAACAGGAATAAATACATGAAAGTTCAGGTGAAAGTCCTTGATTCACGTCTAGGTCAGGAATGGCCATTGCCGACTTATGCAACGACTGGCTCAGCAGGACTCGATCTTCGTGCATGTGTCAATGAAACGACTGTGATTGAACCGGGTCAAACAGTTTTAGTAAAAACTGGTTTGGCAATTTATATTGAAGATCCAGCATTTGCTGGTTTGATCTTGCCACGTTCTGGTTTAGGTCATAAACACGGGATCGTTTTAGGTAACCTGGTTGGCTTGATCGATTCAGATTACCAAGGCGAGCTGATGGTTTCTGTATGGAACCGCAGTCAGACGGCATTTAGCCTGGAACCTGGTGAGCGTTTAGCCCAATATGTATTAGTCCCTGTGGTACAGGCCGAATTTGATCTGGTGAATGAGTTTGAAGCAACCGAGCGTGGCGCGGGCGGTTTCGGTCATACTGGTAAAAACTAAAATTAAAGGATGACTTAACTTGGATGTTTTGAGTTAAGTCATCTTTTTTTAGAGTTTTAATCATAAAAACAATAAAAAAATGACAGAGCTATTTAATAAACTTTATTCTTGAATTTTATTTCAATGAAAAATATTTAAATAAATTTTTAGTATCATTTAAATAGAAAATAAAATCATTCAGAATTTAAGAAAATAGATGATAAATAATGCAAGAAGTCATTTTTAGTCAGGTTTATTTATTTTACTAGTTATACAAATTAAATACATAAAAGATTAATAATTATACTTTTATAATTGATTGTCACATTCAATTCATATAAAAATACAGAGTCTTAAAACAAAAACAAATGTTTAAAGTCATGATGATTGCTTAATCATTATTTTATCTCCTTATATTCAATAGTGAAAAGAACAGTTTATGGGATCCATGAATCAACCCTTTCCGGCTCACATTTTTCGTGCCTACGATATCCGGGGTAAAGTCAGTTTACTCAGTACAGGTGTGATTGATGCTATTGCGCATGGTCTGGCTCAGCAATATCAAGCTGCGGGGCAGACTCGGGTTGCGATTGGCTATGATGCCCGCATCAGCAGTCCGGCTTTTGCTGAAACCATTCGCCGTATTTTTCAGGACTATGCTATTGAAGCTGCCATTATCGGCTGTTGTTCCAGTCCGATGTTGTATTACACAGCGCGTCAGTTTGATGGTAATGGTGTGATGGTCACGGCCAGCCATAATCCTAAAGAAGATAATGGAATTAAATGGATTATTGCAGGGGAGCCGCCTTGTCCCGAGATGATTCAGCAGGTCGCACAAAAAGCAAAACTTCATGTAAATAGTTCTTTATCGTGTTTGAATGATTTGCCTCACCAAATTATTCCCGAATTTTGTCTGCAATATCAGCAGGAAATGCTTGAAGATATTCAGTTGAAGCGCCCATTTAAAGTAGTGCTGGACGGTCTGAACGGTTCAGCAGGACGTTGTGCCAACTTGGTGCTGCAAAAACTAGGTTGTGAAGTTACCGCCTTACGTTGTGAAGCCAATGGGCATTTTCCGGATCATGCGCCTGATCCTTCTCAGGAAGCGCATTTACAAACCTTGCGTCAGGTTGTCATGCAACAGCAGGCGGATCTGGGTATTGCCCTAGATGGTGATGGGGACCGGTTGGTACTGGTGGATGAGCAGGGTGTCATTATTAGTGCTGATCAGCTTCTCTGTTTATTCGCAGAAATTTGTATGACTGGCACAAAAGCATGTCAGTTTGTTTATGACGTTAAATGTTCAACCCTGATTCGCGATACAGTTCAACGCCTGGGCGGAAAACCGGTGATGATTCGTACTGGTAGCTCATTCCTGCGAAAATATCTGGCGCAGTCCCAGCATCAGGCCATTTTTGGTGGTGAATATGCCGGGCATTATGTTTTTAATGACGGACGTGGCTGGGGCTATGATGACGGTCTTTATGCAGCGCTTCGGGTCATGGAATATCTGGATCAGAAAGGTATGACCTTAAGTGAAGCCTTGCGTGCTTATCCAAAACGTCATGGAACTGAAGACTTATATATTTCCACTCATCAGGTGCAGCCTGCTGAGCTTTTAAACTTTGTTGAGCAGCAATCTACGCAATTAAATGCACAAATCAGTAAAATTGACGGGATACGTCTTGATTTTGATGATGGTTTTGGCATCATTCGAGCATCCAATACGGGTGAATATTTCACGGTGCGCTTTGATGCCAATGATGCACAAGGCCTGAATGAAATTCGACATCTGTTTGTATCCATGTTGCGTGACCGTTATCCACAGATCGCTCAAGACATTTTAGATGCTCAATAAGGAGAGGCGAATGCCAAATCAGCATACAGGCATCGACAAAGCACAAATTTTGACTGAAGCTTTGCCGTATATCCAACGCTTTGCGGGTAAAACCCTGGTGGTAAAATACGGTGGCAACGCGATGACGGATCCTGAGCTAGAAAGCTCTTTTGCACGTGATATCGTTTTATTAAAAACAGTCGGTTTAAACCCGATTGTGGTACACGGCGGTGGTCCACAAGTCGATTCTATGCTGAAACAGCTAGGCCGTGAATCTGACCGTATTGACGGTATGCGTGTGACAGATCCGGCAACCATGGAAGTGGTTGAGATGGTTCTGGGCGGTAGCGTGAACAAATCGATCGTGAACCTGATCAACAAACATGGTGGCCGTGCAATTGGCCTAACCGGTAAAGATGGTAACCTGTTACGCGCCAAAAAGCTGTTAATGGAAAAAACGGCTGAAGACGGTTCAATCCAAAAAGTGGACCTGGGTATGGTGGGTGAAGTCGTTGGCGTGAAAACTGATGTACTGGAAATGTTTACCAATAGTGATTTCATTCCGGTGATTGCGCCGCTCGGTGTCGATGAAGAAGGCAACACCTATAATATCAATGCGGATCTGGTTGCGGGTAAAGTGGCAGAAGCATTAGGGGCAGAAAAGCTGATTCTTCTGACCAATATTACGGGGGTGCTCGACGAAAATAAAAATCTGCTGACCGGTTTAACGACTCAGGAAGTTGATCGTCTGATTGAAACGGGTGTGATCTATGGCGGCATGATTCCTAAAGTCGGCTGTGCGCTTGACGCAGTAAAAGGCGGCGTGATCAGTGCACATATCGTGGATGGTCGCGTACCACATGCGAGCCTGTTAGAAATCTTTACTGATCATGGTGTAGGAACTTTAATTACCAATCGTTCTAATCCACATCGTCCATAAAGATAAATTGAATATCAAAGAGTCTCACTTGAGGCTCTTTTTTATTTCTTTTATTTTAAGATTTTGATCACTAGAAATATGAAAGTTAAATCTAAAGTATTTATTTTTAAGCTAAGTTTTGAAGCTTAAACTCCTTTTGCTAAATTAAATATAAAAAAATAGTTTATTAGCATTTTTAGCGCATAGCATTGCAATGATCGAGATTTGAAAAGGTTCAGCCTGTGATGCACAATAACCTTAAGAACACTCTGTGACCTGAATGAAGATTATGTGCCAGCTACTTGGAATGAATTGTGCGACACCAACAGATATTACCTTTTCATTTCGAGGTTTTTCTCAGCGGGCGGGGATTACCTCAGATCATTCTGATGGTTTTGGGATTGCTTTCTTTGAAGATAAGGCTTGCCGGTTATTTGTTGATAATCAGTCAGCTGTTGAATCACCGATTGCAGAATTGGTGCGTAATTATCCGATCAAATCCCGTAATGTAATTGCACATATCCGTAAAGCGACACAAGGCAAAATTAATCTGGAAAATTCGCATCCGTTTAGCCGTGAATTATGGGGACGACAATGGATCTTTGCTCATAATGGTGATTTAAAAGATTTTTTACCTGAGCTTTCTGGACGTTTTACGCCAGTTGGCAATACTGACAGTGAGCGTGCTTTCTGTTATTTGCTGGATCAGCTGGTGAAACATTTTGGTTATGATGAACCGAAGCTGGATCAGGTTTTTGATTTGTTGGCCGAGATTTCTCCATCCATTGCAGAGCATGGCACTTTTAATTTCTGTTTATCCAATGGTCAGGCTTTATTTACCTATGCAACGACTAAACTGCATTGGCTGGTTCGTAAATATCCATTTAAGCCAGCCCAACTGATTGATATCGAAGTTGAAGTTGATTTTAGCCAAGTCACCACGCCTGAAGATCGGGTCGCTGTGATTACCACAGAGCCGCTAACGCAGAATGAAGAATGGACAGCATTTCAGGAAGGTGAAATGATTTTGTTCAGAGATGGAGCCAAATATCGTTCCCAATTGACACATGTCGCCCGTCTGGAAAGAGAACGTTTGGATCCTTCGCTTAAAAGAGTGACTAAAGCAGATTTATATTAAATCTGGTTAAAATTCGATATTAAAAAACAGGTCATCGCTCCTGTTTTTTTGAATTTGATATTTATTTTATAGTGAAATCATTAAAATAAATAAACCATGAAATATAAAATCGATCAAAAAATACTTTATTCTTGTAGTCGGGTTTAAAATATAATTGATTGGATAAACAATGATTTACATTAATTAAGTAGAAAATAAACTGAAAACCAACCGATTTACTTCATTTTTATTTAAATCAATTAGATATATGATCTTTTTCAAGCGATAAATCATTAATATCAATAGGTGGTCGTAATGAAAATGAAATGGGTTCCAGATTATAATACTGGTATCGATGTGATTGACGATCAGCACAAACGAATTCTCGATTATATCAATGAGATTGATGGAATTGATGCCAATACCGATCGTGCTCGTATTAAACAGATTCTAGAAAATATTATTGATTATACCCAGTCGCATTTTACCTTTGAAGAATCACTTCAGGAAGAAGCGGGTTATAAATATCGTGTGCCACATAAACGTGTGCATGACCTGTTTATTAAAAAGATTGAATCTTATCGTGACCGTTTTGAATTGGGCCAATCTATTGAAGCGGAATTACATGAAGTATTATCTAAATGGCTGATCAATCATATTCAGCATGATGATGCGGATTATGTCGGTGCGGTAAAAGAAAATATGATGGGAATCATTAAAGATAAAGAAAAGAAAAAGGGTAAAAACTGGTTTGCCCGTTTCTTCTCATAACTCGATTGTTGTTAAAATAAAGACAAATCGGGAAAATAAAAAATAAAGCTTAATAATAAATTTGCGCAGCAAATCACGGGCATGGTGGTTTGCTTTTTTGTTTTTGATTTTCATCGCCTCACAAGGCAAAATAGCGCTAGATTTTTATAGGAATACATCATGCAGGACAATGCTATGTCAAAATGGTTATCGCCTCTGATGGCTTTCTGTTTATCCTTTCTTATTATTGCGACACTCGCACCGATAACAGGTATTCAGATTGACCGTCAGCTTGATTTCTGGATGTTGTGGTTAGCGACCATGCTAATACTGGCCCTTCCAGTCTGTTATCTGGAAATTGCTCTGGCGAAACGCTCAAAAACCACTGCATTACAGGCATTGTCGAGCCTTACCCGTGAAGCTGATAGTTCTCAGCGCTGGCGGATCGTGGGCTGGCTGGCGGTTGTATTTATCCCATTCCTTGCGGGTGCGATGCTCAATCATGCTTCTAATGTGATTGCAGTGGCCAATCTCGATGTTCAGCAGCCAGTGATTTTTGCGGTGGTGGCAATTGCTGCATTTGTATTATCGCTGGTGCCACGTTTAATTCTGGTTGGGATTACCACGATCGGCGTACTTGCATCTTTGATCATGGCGAATGTGATGGGAACTGAATTACCGGCTTGGCAGGTAACACCCGTCCAATTCGTAGAGTGGGGCAATGCCACTGTATTGGCTTTGGTGGCGAGTGGTCTAGGTATGGGGCTGTATTGGCAATCAAGTCTGGCTGTCGTAAAACAGCAGGATGTTGCGACTAAAACAGCCTTACCGATTTGGGTGGCGCAGCTATTAGCGATCATCGCCTTTGGTTTCTTTGCAGTAAAAGCTGAAATCCCTGCATTTGCTTTAATCGCAGCCATTGTCGCAGCCGCTGCTTTGCTTATGCAAATGGCACGTGAGCAATTACAGCAACGTCAAATGAATATTATCATTCAGTGGGCGATTGTGATCGCTGCCACCTTGGTCTGGTTAATTCCAAATGTTGCTCCAATTTTCAATAATCTGCTGATTCTTTGGGGACTGGTGATCAGTCTGATTTATGCCTTGTTTGCTGGCTGGATCATGAAAATCAGTCATTTGCGTAAATCGATGAACTTCAGTTCAGAAGCGGTGTATAACATCTGGCGTATCGCAGTGCGTATCGTCTTGCCAGTTTCAATTATTCTGGCGATTGTTGCGGTATTAGGACAATTTTTCTGATGACTGAGGCAATGATCTGGGTGGCCTATGCTACCCCGGAACAACAGTTTCATATTGCTGTACCTTTCCAGCCCGGCATGACTGCATTGGATGCAATTGAGCAAAGCGGAATCCGTGCACAGGTGGAATTGCCTGAACCTCTGAATCTGGGTATTTTTGGCGCTAAGCTACAGGATCATACCCAGCCATTGGCAGCAGGGGACCGGGTAGAGATTTATCGTGCTTTAACCATTAATCCCAAGGATATCCGCCGTAAACGCGCTGAGAAGAATCCGGTGGGCCGTTATGCCAAAGGTAACCGTTTCAAGCAAAATAAACGTTCCGATTAGTGGAATGTGGCTTTATTGAACAGATGGTCTGATTATTTGATAAATCAATCTATTTAATTAAAAAAACCCCTGATCATACAGGGGTTTTTTTATGCAAAAGCGATTATAGTGGTGGGGCATTTAAGATCGCTTCTTTGGAACCTGGTAGACCTGGTTGAGATTCTGGAATGGTTTCCAGACCTTCAATACGCTCTACGATACCAGACTGATTAAAGTAAATTTTTAGATGCTGGCCTTGGGCTGCTGGGATCTTGGCTTTTTTAGCATAGGTTCCTGGGGTATAGTTGTAGATGTAGTCCCAGCGTAGCGGATTGAGCGGATCAGATACTGTTGGACTACCGAGCAGGAAACGCACCTGTTGGTGGCTCATTCCTACCTGAATTTTAGAGGCTTGTGCTTGAGTTAAAGGTGTTCCTTGAGGAATATCAACTTTGTACACACCTAATGTCGAACAGCCGACAAGCAATGAAGTGACGAATAACGTCAGCATGATTTTTTGCATTTTGCTACACTATCCCAAATTAATTATGATGCATTTGATCCAAGGATAGATCATACTGCATCTAAACTTTGTTGCCTATTCCAACTTTGATTTTGTTGAGAGACCTTTTTACATGCCTATTTCAAACCAAGATTTACGAAAAGCTGGACTGAAAGTTACCCTTCCACGAATTAAAATATTAGAACTATTAGAAAACTCTAGACGGCATCACCTTAGCGCTGAAGACATTTATAAGACTTTACTCGAACAAGGGGAAGACGTGGGTCTTGCAACTGTGTATCGTGTGTTAACACAATTTGAGGCAGCAGGGATTATCGAGCGTCATAATTTTGAAAATAATCATTCAGTTTTTGAAATTATGCAGGAAGATCACCATGATCACTTGGTTTGTCAAAATTGCAACAAAGTCGTTGAATTTACAAATGATGTGATTGAACATGAACAGCACGAAGTTGCGAAGAAATTTGGTTTTGCATTGACTGGACATTCACTTAATCTTTACGGTTATTGTGACGCGCCTGAATGTCAGGAAGCTTACCGTAAGAAATAATTCGACTTTAGGTTGAAACAAAAACAGGCTTTATTAAAAGCCTGTTTTTTTTGCTTTGAAAATGATCAGGTTTGACCATCAAAAGTAATATTGGAATGCGCACGTAATAAATGCTCGCCACCTTCTTCTGACAGTTTGATTTGCAGACGCAGGTCGTTTGGTGAGTCGGCGTGTTTTAGTGCATCTTTATAGCTAATCTGCTTGGCCTTATACAGGTCATATAATGCCTGGTCGAAGGTTTGCATGCCCAGTTCACGTGAACGTTTCATCAAATCCTTGATTTCATGCACATCGCCCTTACGGATCAGATCCGCAATCAATGGCGAATTGATCAGGATTTCAATCGCTGCACGGCGGCCATTACCATCGATAGTTGGAATTAGCTGCTGTGCCACAATGGCTTTCATGTTCAGGGACAGATCCATAAACAGCTGGCTGTGACGGTCGGCTTCGAAGAAGTGAATGATACGATCGATGGCCTGGTTGGCGTTGTTGGCGTGCAGGGTCGCAAAAACCAGGTGACCGGTTTCCGCAAAGGCAATCGCATAGTCCATGGTTTCACGAGAACGGATCTCACCGATCAGAATCACGTCTGGTGCTTGACGCAGGGTATTTTTCAATGCGACTTCAAAGGAGTCAGTATCGATACCGACTTCACGTTGGGTAATGATACAACCCTTATGCTGGTGCACAAATTCGATCGGGTCTTCAATGGTAATGATATGACCTTTGGAATTTTCATTACGGTAGCCAATCAAAGAGGCGAGGGAAGTTGATTTACCGGTACCGGTTGCACCCACAAAAATAATGATACCGCGTTTGGTCATTGCCAATTCTTTTAGAATAGGCGGTAATTTCAGCTCATCCATAGTCGGAATGACGGTTTCAATACGACGCAGTACCATACCTGGCTGATCGCGTTGCTGGAATGCGCTGACACGGAAACGTGCCGATTTGTCCGGGTTGCTGATGGCGAAGTTACACTCGCGTGTGTCCGCAAATTCCTTGCGCTGCTTCTCGGTCATGATTGAGTTAAGTAGCTGTCCCACAGCTGCACCCGGTAATTTTACCGAGCCAATCGGTACAATCTGACCATTAATTTTGATAGAGGGTTCAACATCGGCTGTAATGAACAGATCCGAGGCCTTTTTCTCTACCATGTAGTTGAGTAAGCCGTTAAAGTCCATGATAAAACCCCAAAAAATTAATTATTTTTATAAGAATGATTCAGGCTGTTTTGCTGCAGTACGGGCGACTTGCGGACTGATAATGCCTTTCGATACCAGCGTTTTCAGGCTTTGATCCAGTGTGGTCATGCCATAGTTGGCACCTGTTTGAATCGCAGAGTACATCTGTGCCACTTTGTTTTCACGGATCAGGTTACGGATGGCTGGAATACCGATCATGATTTCATGTGCAGCCACACGCCCCCCCCCATTTTTCTTCAACAGGGTTTGCGAAATAACAGCTTGCAGCGATTCTGACAACATGGCACGCACCATGTCTTTTTCTTCAGCAGGGAACACGTCAATCACACGGTCAATGGTTTTTGCCGCTGAGGTGGTATGCAGGGTACCGAAGACCAAGTGACCGGTTTCCGCAGCAGTGAGTGCCAGACGGATGGTTTCAAGGTCACGCATCTCACCGACCAGAATAATATCCGGGTCTTCACGTAATGCAGAACGTAATGCTTCATTAAATCCATGCGTATCACGATGTACTTCACGCTGGTTGATCAGACATTTTTTTGATTGGTGTACAAATTCGATTGGATCTTCGACTGTCAGGATATGGTCATAGCGGTTGTCATTGATATAGTCCAGCATTGCCGCCAGCGTCGTTGATTTACCCGAACCGGTTGGTCCTGTCACCAGTACAATACCACGTGGATATTCACAGATATCTTTAAAGATCTGACCCATGCCTAGATCTTCAATAGTCAGTACTTTAGATGGAATGGTACGGAATACTGCGCCTGCACCGCGGTTCTGGTTAAATGCGTTCACACGGAAACGGGCTACGCCTGGAACTTCAAAAGAGAAGTCAGTTTCCAGATTTTCTTCATAATCACGGCGTTGCTTGTCGTTCATGATGTCGTACACCAGTTTGTGTACTTCTTTGTGTTCTAGTGCAGGCAGGTTGATGCGACGTACTTCCCCGTCCACACGAATCATGGGTGGCAAACCTGCTGATAAGTGTAAATCCGACGCACCATTTTTAGCAGAAAAGGCTAACAGTTCTGTAATATCCATAAGGTCCCCGAGTTCATTAAAATGTTATTTATTTTGCTAGAATAATAAGGCTTTCCCACAGCTTAACCAACACTTAGTTGATGAGCAAGGGAAAAAAATCCGCACGAAATGAGAACCCCATCAATGAATATGCTGCAACAGTCACGAAATCAGGTTTTAGCTCAGATCCAGTCCGCCTGCGCTCTGGCCGGGCGTGAGCCGGATTCGGTGCAACTTCTGGCCGTCTCCAAAACCCAGCCTAGCCCTGTGCTGGCAGAAATGTATCAGGCTGGTCAGCGTACTTTTGGTGAAAACTATTTACAGGAAGCGCTGGAAAAAATCACGGCACTCAAAGACCTGGATATTGAGTGGCATTTTATCGGTCATGTGCAGCGCAACAAAACCAAACATCTGGCAGAAAATTTTGCCTGGGTGCATGGGGTAGATCGCCTGATTATTGCTGAACGTTTATCTAATCAGCGTAGTGATTCTCAAGCTGTGCTTAATATCTGCCTGCAAGTCAATATTGATGGGCAGGATACTAAGGACGGTTGTCAGCCTGAGGAAGTAGCAAAACTGGTGACACAGATCAGTCAATTACCGAATTTGCGCTTACGTGGTTTGATGGTGATTCCTGCGCCAGATAATACCCACGCCTTTGCGGATGCCAAAGCCTTGTTCGAAGAGGTCAAAAGCCAACATGCAAAACCTGAAGACTGGGATACTTTAAGTATGGGGATGTCTGCCGACATGACTGAGGCGATTGCAGCAGGTTCTACCATGGTACGTGTGGGAACTGCCTTGTTTGGCGCACGTCCTAAAAAAGCGGACTGATTTGTACTGACAATTGAGTTTTGGGAAAGCGTTATTGCAGAGTAGTTGATAACGCTTTTTTTCTTTGGGGTTCCAGCCATTTGGCCATGAACCAGGCAAAGAAAATTAAGCTGCACATGCTCATAAATAAGGATAAAACGGCACCCTCAAGACCATGATCAAGCGTTGCAGGAAAGCAGCCTAGAATAAAAAGCAGTAAAGGAAAATGGGTGACATAAAGTGTATAGGAGAAATTTGCAGACTGAGGCCAAACTGGTTGATATTGGCTTTGTTGATGTTGCAGCTGCACAATCCAGCAGACAAAGGCGAGCCCCATACACAGGTTAAATGGCACAAAATAATTTACACGATATAAGTCAGCCTGTTCAATGACATGAAACTGGTAAGCATCCGCACAGGCAATCATAAATGCCAGACCAAATAGGCCCAATTTAATGGGTTGTAGTCGACTTAAAAAACGCAGCTGGATCTGCCGGAATGAATTGGCAAAGGCAACTAGCCAGAGCAGGAAATAAAACAGAAACTGATAGTTCAGTAGAGAAAGCCCTAGAAGCAAGATAAAAAAGCCGATTTTAGCGATTCCAGAATCTTTTAAAAAAGGCAGAAATCCGGCCAGTACATAAAACCAGACTTCAAAGCTCAGGCTCCAGAGCGGCGCATTGGCAGATACCGTCGGTGTAATAAAGCCGTTTAGAAAGAATAAAGAACCTAAAAAATCCTGAGTGTCAATGTTATATGCAGTCCGAATCATCATGCCAAAACTGTTCTGGAACTCATGGCTATATGAAGCAAAAAATGTAGGTGCTAGCGCATATAGAATCAGACTGAAAGCGGATGCAAACAGAAAGGGCGGTAAAATGCGCCGATAACGCTGCCGTATATACTGCCGCAGATTAAAATTTTCATGTTGTTGGATGTTGTTCTGGATCGAAGTCCCGATTAAATAGCCACTGAGCACAAAAAAGATCATCACAGCAGCCTGGCCTAATAGACGTACCCAGGAATATAGGCTCAGATCAAAAGGCGCGATAAAAGCCTGAAAACTATGACTGAATAGCACCACAATGGCACTGATACCCCGTAAGCTCTCAAGTTGTAAGCTGAAATAGGGCGAGAGCTTGTTCGGGATAGAGTTCATGCTTTAACCTATAATCTGAATGGTACTGGCACCGGCACCGACCGGTTTAACCTGAATCTGAACCGGAATCCGTTCATGCATCTCCTGTACATGTGAAATTAGCACCACTTTACGGCCCTGACTCTGCAAATGATCCAGTGCATTCATGACCATATGTAAGGAAGCCGGGTCTAAAGTACCAAAACCTTCATCAATAAATAGCGATTCTAGTTTCATTGAGCCGGAAGCCATATTGGCAATCGCCAAGGCCAGAGCCAGAGAGACCAGGAAGGTTTCACCGCCAGAGAGTGACAGGACAGGACGCACTTCGCTGTTCATATCCAGATCGATAATCGCCAGACTTAAACTGTCTGGAATCCGGTACAGCTGATAACGCGGAGCCAGGGGCTGTAATTGCTGATTGGCATATTCGACCAGAATATCCAGGTGATGTTCCTGCGCGATTTTCTGGAATTTGGTGCCTTCCTTATGGCCGATCAGGTCATAGATCCGACCCCAACGATATTCTTCAGCTTTGACCTGTTCAATCTGATGCTGGTAGCGTTGTAAGGTCGATTGGTTATTGGCATGTATCCTTAATTTGGTGGCAACCTCATTACAGGCATTTTCCTGTTCAGCTTTTTCCTGTGCCAGACTACTTAAGCGCAGTTCAACTTCTTCAAAGCTAAGTTCAGGCTTGGATTTCAAATGATGCTGATATTGTTCTTCCAGAATGTCCCAAGCCGTTTTGGCATTTTCAACCACCTGATGTTGTGCCTGTAATTGCTGGCGAATTTGCTGATGCTGTTGCAAGTCAATATTCAGGCAATGCTGGATATGCTCGGCATCAAACGCAGGATATGTATTTTGCCAGTCCTGAATAGATTGCTGGCATTGCTTGATCTGCTGTTCTAGTTGCTGAATCTGGGTGATGAAACTCTGTTTTTTCAGTTCAGCCTGTTGTAAACGCTGATCATGCTGCTGGGTCATCAGACTCTGTGCCCGTAACTGTTCATCCAACGCCTGTTGTTGTTGCTCCAAACGGTCACGCCATTCCTGTGCCTTAGGATAAATCTGTCCGGCATGGGTAAGGGTCAGGTGGTTGAGCTGTTCACGTAGCGCTTTACCCATATTCAGCGCCGTATTCATCTTTTGCTGTAACTGTGCATCATATTGCTGATGCAGGCTGAGCTGATCACGTGCCTTTTCAATCTGCTGATTTAAGCTTTGCATGTGAGTCTCTAAGGTTTTGAATTCCTGAGTCTGTTTCTGACGTTGTTGCAGTTGGTGAGATAGCTGCTGACAGCTTGATGAGGCATCAGTAATCCAGGATTTCTGCAAGGACTCAGGCAGTAGATGAAGAACTGGCTGAATCATTTGTTCTAGCTGTGAATGCTGCTGCATGCTAAAAAGTAGCTGATCCCGCTGTTGCTGTTGCTGACGCCACTGTTTCCAGTCACTTTGCTGATTTTGCAGGGTCTGGACTAGCTGCTGTTGTTCTTGTTGAAGTTGAAGCACATGCTGACCAAGCTGTTGCTGCAAATGATCTGTACTCTGGCTTAAATCCAACAGCAAATCAAATTGCTGAAGGTCCTGATTCAACTGAATCTTCTGCTGTTGTAGTGTCGTATTGAGCTGACTGCTGCGTTGCTGATGTTGCTCAATTAAGGTTTGTAGTTGAGATTGCTGGATTTGTGCTTGCTGCCATGTCTGAGTCAGTTGCTGTAGTTTTTTCTGAGCTTCCTCAAGCTGCTGGTCATGTAGCTGTTGCAAAGCATTTTCTAGTAGTTCCTGATGCTGTACAAAAGGATGCTCATGACTGCCACAGACCATACAAGGCTCATTTGGTTTCAGCTGTGCACGTAATTCCTGAACACTTTGTGCCTGTAATAAACGTTGCTGAGCCAGTACTTGTTGCAATTGTTCGAAAGCCTGTTCTGCTTCCTGACGTTGTTGCTGTAATTGAACCAGCTCAGTTTCTAGTTGCTTTAAACGATCATGATAGCTTTCTAACTCGCGGTTCAATTGCAGGCTTTCAGTTTCTAAGCCAGCCATTTGCTGTACGGTTCGCATTAAAGCTTCAAGCTTCGAATGCTGGGTACTGAGTTGCTGTTGTTGGGTCTGGAACTGTTGGATTTGCTGTTCAAGCTGGTCCAGATGAGTATAGCGCTGAGTGAGTTCCTGCAAGCTGGCAGATAAAGCCTGTTGCTGCTGTTCCAGTTCAGCCCGGCTAGATTGGAAAAGTGCCGGGTGCTGCCGCATGAATTTCTGATGCAGTTCCTGATAATCCTGTAAGCGTTGTAAGGTTGCTTGTGGCTCGTCATCAAAAACCGCTAAGAAGCTCTGTTGTTCTAGTTGCTTTTGAATCTGATGGTACTGAACCTGAACTTGTTGCAAATGCTGCTCAGTCTGCACCAGTTGATTCTGAACAGGCTGAATCTGCTGGGTTCTATAGGTCTGCTGTTCGGCTAAAAGCTGCTTATACTGCTCGCCAATCGACAGCATTTCATGATCCAGCTTGAGTCCCTGATCCAGATAAGGCTTGATCTTCTGGAACTCTTGTTGCTGCTGTTGTTGCTGTTGCTGAATATGCTGCAACTTGTGCTGTTCGCTATCACGCTGCTGTTGAACTGATGTGAATTCGGTAATAAAGTTTTGTTGCTCAGTCAGTAAATGGCTACGCTGCTTCTGAAACTGCTGTTGCTGGACAAACTGTTCCCGGATCTGCTGAAACTGGTCCAGTTGATCTAATAACTGTTTTTGCGGTGCCATCTTCTGTTCAGCATCCAGCTGAACCGTATAGATTTCTTTTTTAGCCTGAATTTCAGTATAGAGATAATGCTGCTGACGATGCCATTTCAGGTCATTTTCCAGTACCTTTTCGCTCTGGTTTAGATGCTCAACCACCTGTTTTAAAGTCGTGTGTTGCTGCTGTAAGGCAGAAATATCTTCTTCAGATAACAGTTCCAGATGACCGATTAATTTTTCCAGGTCAGCACGTTTCTGTTTCACTTCACTATGTTTTTCAAATGCTTTCTGGCTGACCAGACTGAAAATCTGAGAATTGGTCAGATATTCGAGTAAATCGGCACGTTCATTATCTTTGGCTTTTAGAAAGGCACCAACCTCAGACTGTGCTAATAGAACCGCACGGGTAAACTGCTCGAAACTCAGGCCGACCAGTTTTTCAATCAGCGGCGTGCATTCAGAAATTTTCTGATTCAACACGCGTTGATCATCCAGACAGGTAATAGCACGATCGACCTTTAAATTGCCATCCACTTTCTGCCGGGCACGACGAATTTCCCAACGTGCGGTATAACGTTTTTGGTCTAAGGCAATAAACTCAAGCTCGGCAAAACCCTGTACGCAACCACGGCGCAGAATATTTTTGGAATCCTTGATCGAGACATCCTGTCCACCTGCATCTTTCAGACTACCTGTGGCACCTTTTAAACGTGGAATTTCGTTATACAGCGCCAGGCACATGGCATCGAGCAGAGTAGATTTACCAGCACCGGTTTTTCCGGTAATCGCAATCAGTCCGGCATGTGCCAGTGGATTCGATTCAAAATCAATATGATGTGTACCAGCGAGAGAGGCGAGGTTATTTAGGCTCAGACGGATAATTTTCATGGCTGATCCTAAGCTTGTTGTTTTTGTGCAAGTTCATGTTGGGCTTCGACCAGTAACTGCTGAAAATCCTGCTGCACCGAATGATCCTGGCTATAGCCCATTTTTTCCCAGATATTGAAAAACAGTGATTCAGGTGTTGGAGGTGCCAAGTCAATTTTAGAGCTATCAGCCTGATCTTCTGCTTGTCGTTGATAAATCCGGCTGATGCGTAGCAGACGATAACGATTTGGCGGCAGTGCCTGTTCAATCTGCTGACGTAAATCTACCGGTGGCGGTGCATCGGTAGTGTATTCAATTTCCAGAAAATGTCGTGCTGCCAGATGCTCAATTTCCCCAGTCGGCAGTGCTTTTACTTTGCTGAGCAGATTTTCCAGATTTTCCCGGATTCTAAACAGCTCGACAGTACGAGGAACTTTCAGCGCTTCAAACTGAAAACGCTGTTCAGCATTTTGCTCAGGATCGATTCTGACTTCAACGACCTGATGCGAATAGTTGATCTCACTAAAGGATAAGGGAATCGGGGAGCCACTATAGCGGATATGCGGCTGACCGACTTTCTGCGGTTTATGCAGATGTCCCAGAGCGACATAGTCAATGACTTCATCAAATAGCGCCGTTGAGAGAGCCTCTTCATTGCCGACAATAATGGGGCGTTCCGAATCGGAAGTTTCACCGCCTTGCATATGTGCATGTGACATAAGAATCAGTGCCTGATGTGGCTGCTTACGTGCTTTGGCTTCGGCAATCAACTGTTGGTGCAGATAGCTGATGGCATTCTGGCTATTATGGGTATGTTCATTAATACCGGTAATTTCGGCACTGCGCAAATAAGGTAGAGTTAGGCACCAGGCAATAATCTCTTGCTGCTGGTCATAAATCGGAACCAGCAAACGATCCAGATCAAGACCATTGTCCGCAGTCCGGCCGACAATACCCACCGCTTTGGCATTGAATTTAGTGAGTAAAGGCTGAACCTGTTCAATCCGGTAACCTGAATCATGGTTGCCGGCAATCATCAGGGTTTGCATATGCGGTGCCAGCTCATGAGCATCGGCAAGGAATTGATAAAGCTGTCTTTGGGCACTGGAAGCGGGATTGATGACATCAAAAATATCACCGGCAATCAGTAGGGCATGTGGCTGTTTTTCCTTGATTTGTTCAAGGAGCCAATTCAGGAATTGTGCATGTTCAAATTCACGGTCATGGTTATGGAAAAACTGTCCCAAATGCCAATCAGAAGTATGTAGAAAATGAACTGCCATGTATACTCACCTTTATTTTTGCCTTCCTACTATAGAAAAAAGCCCAGCTAAAAATCTACTTGAAAAAAATATTTTGATCTATTTCATTGCTACACATCATTAAAACTATTTTCAGCGTAGTTTTGAATATTAGAATAATATCTATGAAATCAATAAAATATGATGTTTATATATAAAGTATTGAATACAGCGTTTTTATTTTAAATTTTACTTCAGGCATTTTTCATAGCATCTGGGTAGCAGAACCAATATTTTTTATAAAAATTGCTAAAAACAGACTTGAAAAAATGCAGCCGATCATTATTTTATGCTGCATAAGAAGCTGATAAAAATTTGCAGGCGAATTGCTAAAAACGGTTCGTCCAAAAAATAAAAACCGACGATTCGAGTGATGATGAAATCGTCGGTCAAAGATTTGTGTATAGTGAAAATTTTGGCTGCTATTCAAAATTTTCTAAAACACTGGACTTATTGCTTTAGCAAAGAGAACGAAAATTTGTGGATGCCAGTCCAAATTTCCGAACCTTGTACCCTATATAACGTCAGCATCTCGCTTTAGGTTGACAATAAAATGAAAAAAAAATTAATTTTTTTTATACTAGTTGATTAATTGTCCTTGAGTCCTACTAATGGTGCCTCTAACTCGCTATTTTCTCTGGTTTTTCTTCCTATGCTTTATTGTTACCTGCATTTGCGGGATTGTGGCGGCATTAATGCCGACTGGCATGGGTGCAGTATTAACCATTGTGCCTTATCTGGTGGCGATGATCTGGGTACTGTTTAAATTTTTAAAAAAGGAACAACGGGCGCCAACCCAAGCAGAACGTAAAAAATTCACCTTAGGATTCAGTCTGATTTACTGGGGCTATAATCTGGTATTTTTAATTCTAGGGATTGCTATTGCGACGCGTTCCAATCCGAATGCCTGGCAGGACTTTTTACTATATCTGCAACAGCCCCAATTTATGAGTATTGTCGTGATCATGTTCCTGCTCATCGCGATTCCGCTTTATCTGCTGACCTACTGGTTTTATGGCAAACAGGCACAGCGTATGGCAGCAAAAATGTTGGGCTAAGATTTCGACTCTTTATATCAAAATCGTTGAGATTAAATTCAAGATGCTAAATCAGGCTATATAGAAAATTAGAAGTTTTCTGTATGGCATGATGAGACAATTTTGCATTCATCGACCCATATCACTTTCCCGAATATTTTGATTCATAAGTGACGTATAATTTGAGCAATACAATAATAATGGCACAGAATAACCATGTATAAACCTGTAGTCCTCATGACAGGCGCCAGCGGTTTTATTGGCAGCCATCTGGTGAAATTTTTACTGGCTCGTGATTATGCCGTGATCGGCCTGACCCGGCAGAAAAAATTGCGAGAAGAGCATCCCGATTTTCACTGGATTAATAATCTGGAAGAATTGAAAAATCATCAGATTGACTATGTGATTAATCTGGCAGGTAAAAGTATCGGTCAGGGTCGCTGGACAGCCGCCCGCAAAAAGAAATTGCTGGACAGTCGGCTAAATACCACCAGGCAGTTATATGACTATCTAGAGAAAAATCAGATTAAGCCCAAACGTATTATTTCGACTTCAGCGGTCGGCTACTATGGAATCGATCCGCAAGAACACTGGGAGACGGTGTGTACTGAACAAAGTCCACCACAATCCATTTTTATGTCAGAACTGTGTGAGAAATGGGAAAAACTGGCCTTGTCCTATACCGGGCAGGACACCAAAATTGTTCGCTTTGCTGTGGTGTTTGGTCAAGGAGGCGGGATTCTTCCGCAGATGTTATTGCCAATTAAGCTGAATATATTTGGCCGGATTGGTCATGGGCGTCAGCCGGTGACCTGGGTACATCTACAGGATGTCATGCGGGCGATCGAATTTCTGATGCAGCAGCCGACCCAGCAACAGGTATTTAATGTGGTGGCACCTGAAAAAGTCAGTCAGGCGCAATTTGTCCGGATCGCAGCACAGGTGCTGAAGCGTAAACCTTTATTACCGTTACCAGCTTGCAGTATGAAAATGATGCTAGGTGAACAGTCACAACTGATTCTGAATGGTCAATATGTCCAGCCCAAAGCTTTGCAGGAAGCCGGATTTGAATTTAGCTATCCGACCCTGAAAGAAGCCTTGATTGAAATTTTAAACCGTTAAAGAGTGCGGCTGTAAACGCTGTACCGGACTATAAGGCTGTGGATCTACGATGGTCGGTTGTTCCAGGATTAACTGAGACAGCAATTTTCCAGAAGCAGCACCCATACATAAGCCATTACGGAACTGGCCAAAATTGGTCCAGAGATTGTTCAGATGCGGAATTTTGCCGATATAGGGAATGCCATCCGGGGAGCTTGGTCGTAGACCAGCCCACTGTTTCACAATTGGGAAATCAGCCAGCTCCGGTACCATTTCCAGGCAGGCTTCCAAAATATCCTGACGGATTTCAGCAGAAGGCGAAGTATCAAAACCGACCTGACGCATGCTGGAACCACACAGTACATGACCATCACGACGTGGAATCAGATACATGACCTTGTTCATGCACATGGTTGGTAGCCAGTTTTCTAGTGTTTTAAACAGCAACATCTGGCCTTGAACCGGATGAACTGGAATGTCCAGACCGAGCTGTTCAGACCAGCGTGCAGACCATGCACCGGTGGCAATGACGAACTGATCTGCTTTAAAGCTCAGGCCATTTTTAGTGGAAACACTGTGTACATAATCTTGCTGGATATTTAGCTGACTAATATTGCAATGCTCTTGCCAAGTGACACGCGGATGCTGTTTAAGGTAAGCGATAATGGACTGTAACAGTCGCGGATTGCGGATATTGGAAAGTTCTGGA
Organism: Acinetobacter sp. YH12233; assembly: GCF_013417725.1. Lineage (NCBI taxonomy): Bacteria > Pseudomonadati > Pseudomonadota > Gammaproteobacteria > Moraxellales > Moraxellaceae > Acinetobacter > Acinetobacter sp. YH12233. The sequence continues at coordinate 30,467 of NZ_VPDK01000006.1, read as the reverse complement.
AAATAGATCGCCTGTTTAAATTTCGGATCTACTTTGGAATTGATTTGCTGGATTTGAGGCTGATTCAGATATTCGGCATGTTGCTGTGGATCCTGATATTGCTCGGCATAGCGCAGTCCAATTTCAAAATCCGTTTCATCAAAAATCAGCATACCGGTTTCGTGAATCTGGAAATCAATGCCAGTCACCGGTTGCAGTTTCTGGTTCCAGGCTTGATACAGCGGTTTGGCATGGCGGGCGAGGGCATTGACGGCATCGGGATAACGCCAGGGATACATCGGGGAGAGGATACCACCTCCGGCCCAAGAGGCCGCCTGTCCAGCCGCTTGCTGATCGAAAATCGTAATAGAACATCCCTGTTCAAGCAATTCCAGAGCTGACATCAAACCGGTGATGCCCGCTCCGATAATGGCGATATGCATTGCGCCAAGGTCCTTCTATTTTATTTCATGTCTTTCAGTTTGAGCGCCGCTTCTTCCGCAAAGTAGGTCCAGATACCATCTGCACCGGCACGGCGGCAGCACATCAGGGATTCAAGAATCACGCTATCAGATAACCAGCCATTCTGAATCGCAGCAGCCAGCATGGCATATTCACCACTAACCTGATAAATAAAAGTAGGTACACCGAAGGTATCTTTGACTTCACGAACCACATCCAGATAAGGCATCCCCGGTTTAACGATGACCATATCTGCACCTTCCTGGATATCCAGTGCAATTTCATGCAATGCTTCAGCACGGTTACCGAAATCCATTTGGTAATTGTATTTATTGCCGCCTTTCAGGTTGCTGGCAGAACCAACCGCATCACGGAATGGACCGTAGAAACTAGACGCATATTTGGCTGAATAAGCCATAATAGAGGTATAGATATGGCCATTCTGTTCAAAGGCCTGACGAATTGCACCGATGCGGCCATCCATCATGTCACTTGGCGCGACAATATCAGCACCGGCTTCGGCATGGCTTAAAGTCTGCTTGATCAGTGCTTCAACCGTTTCATCATTCAGCACGTAACCGGTTTCATCAATGATGCCATCCTGGCCATGCGTGGTATAAGGGTCTAGCGCGCCATCAGTGATCAGCACCATTTCCGGTAATTCTTTTTTCAGCAGGCGAACGGTCTTCTGTACCAAGCCATCTTCATGCCAAGCGGCTTCTGCAGTCAGACTTTTATCTTCTTGTGGTGTGACTGGGAACAGCGCCAGCTTATTGACACCCAGTTCCAGCAAACGTTCTGATTTTTTTAACAACAAGTCAGCAGACAGGCGCTGCACATTTGGCATACTTGGAATGTCTTGGGTCTGATTTTGTCCCGGCAGCACAAATACTGGATAAATCAAGTGATCAGCACTGAGATGGGTTTCACGTACCATAGAACGTAAATGCTCATTTTTACGAATACGACGCATGCGAGTTGCAGGAAACGCGGGACGATTGAACGTATAGGTCATAAAAATCTCAGTAATCAGTATTAAACTAGGCCCCTATTGTAGCCCTATCTGAATTTTTTGGGCATAAATTAGCGGTTTTTTATTGTTGTAGTTTCGGGCAGACTTATGACTAAAACAGAAAGAAATTGGACAGGTAATATACATTTAGGTGCAAAAGTGGATATTGAAGTGGTCTTAAACCAGCTGGTACACGCTTTTAATACCTCTCCTTTTTTTAAGCATAATGGCATGACCATGCGAGTGGTCGATGGTCAGATCGAAGCATATGTTGAAATGCAGGATTTCATGATTGGCAATGTGGCATTTCAGATTCTGCATGGTGGTCTTGCAGCGACCATACTCGACAGTATTGGCGGAATTGTGGCGATGGGTGAGCTGTATAAGAAAGCCGAACCGGAAACTATTGCCGATACGATTAAAAAGGTATCACGTCTGGCGACGGTTGATATGCGCGTGGATTATCTAGCGCCCGGTCGTGGTAAATATTTTATTGCCCGTGCAGAAACCTTACGTTTGGGGCGTAAGGGTTGTACCATGCGTATGACCATGGTCAATGATGATGACAAGCCAATTGCTACAGCGATTGCTTCATATGCCTATTAATTAAGTTTATCTCCTCAATCCTGGCTCACTTCGGGCCCGAGCTAAGCCCTTATTCCTGGAATAGGGGCTTAGTTTTTTAAACTTCCGAGTAATATTTTTTTGCATATTTTCTAATTTTTATTATTAGAATGCATGAAAATTAAATTAATACGGCTTTCTCATTTTACCCATTGATCAATAAACGGGATATGAATCTATACATTCATGTCAGTGCTGGTCAGTGTGGCTGCGTGACCAAGTCTGTTGGATTTAGGAAAAAAATCAATGACAGATGTACAAGACACCCTGCCAGAAAACGCATCTGATGCAACTTCGGATCAAGCTTTAAAAAATAAACGTAAAAAGGCCCTGAGTATTGTTGCCATTCTTATAGTGATTGCACTGGTGCTATTTCTGGTTTGGAAATTCTTCCTGAACAATTCAGTCAGTACTGAAAATGCCTATGTGGGTGCTGAAACGGCTTCTATTACGTCTATGGTGAGTGGTCAGGTCGCTGAAGTATTGGTTCATGATACACAAGCGGTCAAACAGGGCGATATCCTGGCCAGAATTGATGACCGTGATGCCAAAATTGCAGTGGCACAGGCACGTGCAGAACTAACCAAAGCCAAGCGCCAGTATAAACAGACTGCGGCCAATAGCGGGGCTTTAAGCTCACAGATTGGGGTTAGTGATGATGCAATTCGCAGTGCTGAAGCTCAGCTAGCTCAAGCTCAGGCAGCCTTACATAAAGCACAAGATGAATATACACGTCGTGAAAAACTCAGTGCGAGCGGTGCAGTGTCTAAAGAAGAACTCAGTACCGCACAATCTGCATTGGATACTGCTAAAGCAGGCGTAGCTTCTGCTGAAGCGGGTCTGGCACAAGCAAGATCCAGCCAGAAAGCAGCGCAAAGCAATTTAGCGGCGAATGAAGCCTTGATTCAAGGCGCGAATGAAAATTCGACTCCTGATGTACTTGTGGCTGAAGCCAAACTGAAACAGGCCGAGCTAGACTTAGAACGTACTGTAATTAAAGCACCTTTTGATGGGGTGGTTTCACGCCGTTCAATTCAGGTGGGTCAACGTGTTGCGCCAGGTACAATGCTGATGATGGTCGTACCAGTAGATCAGCTCTATGTTGATGCCAATTTCAAAGAAAGCCAGCTGGAAAAAGTCCGTGTCGGGCAGAAAGCTGAACTGACGTCTGATCTGTATGGTAAATCGGTGAAATATCACGGTACTGTCGTGGGCTTCTCTGGCGGTACAGGTTCAGCTTTTGCTCTGATTCCGGCTCAGAATGCAACGGGTAACTGGATCAAAGTGGTACAGCGTTTGCCAGTGCGTATTCAGCTGGATCCGAAAGAACTAGCCGAGCATCCGCTACGTGTGGGTCTGTCGATGGAAGCTGAAATCCACTTCAAGAAGTAATTCCCGATGAATAAATATGTTCCATATGGGAATCTGACTGGCGGCAAGCTGATGCTGGCAGCCTTTGTGCTGGCATTAGCCAATTTCATGGTCGTGCTGGACATGACCATTGCCAATGTCTCGGTGCCGCATATTACCGGTAGTCTGGCAGTGTCCAGCTCGCAAGGCACCTGGGTCATTACGTCTTATGCAGTCGCAGAAGCGATCTGTGTACCTTTGACAGGATGGCTGGCGGGTCGCTTTGGTAGCGTACGCCTGTTTGGTGTCTGCCTGCTGGGTTTTACCATTTTTTCGATTCTATGCGGGATTTCTACCAGTCTGGAAATGCTGGTGTTTTGCCGGATCGGGCAGGGGTTGTTCGGTGGCCCAATCATGCCGCTAAGCCAGACTTTATTACTGCGAATTTTCCCACCTGAAAAACAATCCCAAGCGATGGGGATGTGGGCAATGACCACCGTTGTCGGTCCAATTCTCGGTCCAATTCTCGGCGGTACGATTAGTGATAACCTGTCTTGGCACTGGATTTTCTTTATTAATATCCCGGTGGGTTTGTTCTGCGGTCTGGCTGCATTGAAGCTATTAAAACCAGCAGAAACTGAAACCAATACTTTGAAGATTGATAAAGGTGGTTTGTTCTTACTGATTCTTTGGATTGGTGCGCTGCAATTAATGTTAGATCTCGGTCATGAACATGACTGGTTTAGCAGTTCCTTTATTGGGACCTTGGCGGTGCTTGCCATAGTCGGTTTAATCATCTTTACCATTTGGGAACTGACCGAACGGCATCCGATTGTAGATATCCGGATCTTCCGATATCGCGGGTTTACCTTTGCTGTGCTGTCATTGGCCTTTGCCTTCGGTGCCTTCTTTTCCAGTATTGTACTGATTCCACAGTGGGTGCAAATTAATCTGGGTTATACGGCCACTTGGGCAGGTTATTTAACCGCAACCATGGGTTTTGGTAGCCTGTTGATGTCACCGATTGTGGCGAAGATGGCGACCAAATATGATCAGCGCATTCTGGCCAGTTTCGGTTTGACCTTGCTCGCCGTTGTGACTTTGATGCGGGCATTCTGGACTACGGATGCTGATTTTATGGCATTGGCCTGGCCACAGATTCTGCAAGGTTTTGCGGTACCATTCTTCTTCATCCCACTCTCCAATATGGCGTTGGCCTCAGTCCAGCCTCAGGAAATGGCATCAGCAGCAGGCTTAATGAACTTTTTGCGGACCATGGCTGGAGCGATCGGGGCTTCAATTGCAGTCACGATCTGGGATGATCACAGTAAAGTGGCCCGCAGTGAGCTGGTCGGTAAACTGAATGTTGAAGAAACTCAGAATACCTTAATGGCACAGGGCATGAGTTCGGACAGTGCCTTGGGTTATATTTCCAGTCTGGTCGATAAAGAAGCATTAACGCTGTCTGCTAATCATCTGTTTTTAATACTGGCGATGGTCTTTGTTTTTGCTGCTTTAATCGTCTGGTTGGCACCACGACCGAAAGCGGGTGTGGGTGGAATGCCATCACATTAAAATTTTCCAAAATAAAAAACCGCTAACTATTTAGCGGTTTTTTATGGGCTTATAAATCAGATTTGGCTCGTTTCAAGGCATTTTGCCATTTAACTAAATGTGCTTCACGTTCATCGGACTGCATTTTCGGTTCAAAGGCCCGGTCTAGCTGCCAGGATTGAGAAATTTCATTTAAATTAGAAAATACCCCGGACTTTAGACCTGCCATGGCTGCTGCACCCCAAGCGGTGGATTCCAGCATTTTTGGACGCATGACAGGCACATTCAGCAGGTCAGCCTGAAACTGCATCAGCATATCATTACAGCTGGCGCCACCATCGACGCGTAGTTCTTTTAAAGGATGGGCAATATCCGATTGCATCGCAGTCAATACATCGGAGACCTGAAAGGCAATCGATTCCAGCGCGGCGCGGGCAATATGGGCCTTATTGGTTCCTCGTGACATGCCACAAAGCAGGGCACGGGCTTCACTATCCCAATGCGGTGCACCCAATCCGGTAAAAGCAGGAACTAAGACCACGCCGTCAGTATCTTCAACTTTACAGGCCAACTTCTCTATATCACTGCTTTTTTGAATGATGCCAAGCCCATCACGTAGCCATTGCACCACTGCACCGGCCATAAAAACGCTGCCTTCCAGGGCATAGCTGGTCTGTTCCTGTGCTTGCCAGGCGAGGGTAGAAAGTAATTTGTTCTGGCTGAGCTGAATATCATGACCGGTATTGAACAGCATAAAACAGCCGGTGCCATAGGTATTTTTTGCCATACCGGGTTCGAAGCAAGACTGGCCAAATAAGGCAGATTGCTGATCACCTAGAATACCGGTAATAGGAATCGTAGCCCCTAATAAACCCGGTGCCGTATCTGCAATATGACAATCAGAACTGATGATTCGTGGCAGAACTGAAGCGGGGATATTAAACAGGTCGAGTAGTTCGTCATCCCAGCGTTGAGTTTGCAGATTCATCAACATGGTGCGGGAAGCATTACTCGCTTCAATAATATGCTCAGCACCTTGAGTCAGGTTCCAGATCAGCCAGCTATCAATGGTGCCAAAAGCCACATGACCTTGCTCTGCGAGTGTACGTAAGCCATCAATATTTTCTAATAACCAGACCAGTTTCCCGGCACTAAAATAGGGATCAATCCGTAATCCGGTTTTTCGTTGTACCTGATCCATCTGGCCTTGCTGAATGAGCAAATTACACCAGTCTGTTGCACGACGATCCTGCCAGATAATCGCTGGCGCAAGAGGTTTGCCATTACGACGATCCCATACCACAGTCGTTTCACGCTGGTTGGTCAGGCCAATCGCTTTAATGTCTTTCGCCAGAATCCGGGCAGTAGCCAGCGCCTGTTGTACCACTGCAATTTGCGAGCTCCAGATTTCCTGTGCATCCTGTTCGACCCAGCCAGAATGTGGGGTCTGAATATGGGTTTCGCGTTGAGCTGTTGCCTGAATCTGTCCGTGTTCATTAAAGATGATTGCACGGCTAGACGTCGTTCCCTGATCGAGTGCCAATAAATAGCTCATAATTTTTTTAAATGCTGACTTGAATTATGAAATATTAGCGCAATTATGTAATCAGGCGCATTCAAAAGTGTATTTGTGTAGAAAATGCATCGTATTTTTTGCCAGTTATGCTATGATGAGCTTGTACTTTGGGGATGTTCTTGGCTTCGACGCCGATGATGAAACTCATAGATGCATGCCGAGAGCGCATTTTCTCTCGTAAATAAAATTTGCATTTAAATAGTCGCAAACGACGAAACTTACGCTCTAGCAGCCTAAGGGCTGCTTGTCCGCATCTCTGAATACTTGTGGTTAGAGATCCCGACTGAAGCGAACGCACACAAGTCCGTATAGAGTCAAGCCTCGGGGCTTTATACCAAATCTAGAGGATCGCACCTTGAACCCTGTTCGTCGGGTCTCTTGGTGTTAAAACAATAGACGATATCTAAGCATGTAGTATTCTCGAGCGTAGTGTTGGCGGACGCGGGTTCAACTCCCGCCATCTCCACCAAAATTCTTGTTATAAAAAAGCCACTTATATAAGTGGCTTTTTTATGTACCACATTTTTTTATATTAAGAACTCTTAAAATTGAGCTTAGGGTGAAAAGTTTTTAATATTAGTTTATTACTTAAAGGGCAGACAATTTTTGAATTAGGTTCTGTAAGTAAAATTTTTACTGGCATTGCAGGGGGCTATGCCAAGAGTCAGGGCAAGCTTTCTTTTAATGATCATCCAGCTAAGTATTGGCCTGATTTAAAGAATTCAGAAATCAACAAAGTCAGTTTGCTGGAATTAGCGACTTATACGAGTGGTAATTTACCTTTGCAATTTCCAGATCGAGTCCAGACTGATCAGCAAGTTTTAGAGTATTTCCAAGATTGGCAGATCAAACATCCGGCTGGCCAATATCGGCAATATTCAAATCCCAGTATTGGCTTGTTTGGTGAGTTAAGTGCAAGATCAATGAACATTCCTTTTAGCGTATTGCTGGAACAGACGATCTTTCCAAAACTCAATTTAAAGAATACCTATATTAATGTTCCGAAAGCACAAAGGGTTCACTATGCTTTCGGCTATGATCAGAACAATCATCCGGTGCAGGTAAACCCGGGAGCTTTAGATGCCCAGGCTTATGGGGTGAAATCTACACTTCCCGATATGCTGAAATTATTAGATGCCAATCTGAATCTGAAAAAAAACAAGCCTGATATTAAACAAGCGCTTCTGGAAACTCATCATGGGTATTTTAAACTTGGGAAAATGACTCAAGCACTCGGCTGGGAGACTTTTTCATATCCGACGACACTCGATATTTTGCTGGTAAGTAATTCTGAAAAAGTCGTGATGCAAGCAAATCCAGTAGTCAAAATACTGTTCAGGCAAAATCACAAGTTTTTCATAAAACTGGTTCAACCAATGGCTTTGGAACCTATGTACTGTTTATTCCAGAAGAAAATTTTGGACTGGTGATGATGATGAATAAAAAAATTCCCAATGCAGAGCGAATCAAGGCAGCCTATCAAGTCTTTCAGTCCATAAAAAACAGTTAAGTTTATTAAGCCTGAATAGAAGGAAATGTCTCATGATTTTTGAGCTAGGGTGTTTCCTTCTTTTGAAAAGAGGTTGAGTCTTAAACTCTAACTGAAGTAAAAGCCTCCTAATTTCGGAGGTTTTTATTTTGTATCGATAAGAGTGGTAGATTTTATTGGTTGAGAAAAATTCATTCTATAAATTTTAAAATGAAATTTAATAATATTAAAGTTCAAAATAGGGTAAGCTTATTTAATTAAGATTGAATCAGATTAGATAGGTTTCAGGGCATTCATGTTAGAACTTCGTCATTTAAAAACCTTAGTCGCGTTACGGGAACATGGTTCACTGGTTGCAGCAGCAGGAGATCTTTGTCTCACGCCTTCAGCTTTGTCCCATCAGCTTCGTGAATTGGATCAATGGTTCGGAGTCGAAATCGTCAATCGCCGTAGTCGCCCGGTCAGTTTTTCCAATGTCGGGCAGCGCTTGCTGAAGCTGGCAGATGATATTTTGCCTCAAGTCCATGTTGCACAGAGTGATATCATTCGCATTGTGCATGGGCAGACAGGACGGATCATTTTTTCTTCCGAATGCCATAGCTGTTTCGACTGGTTGATGCCTTTACTGAATCAATATCGTATTCAATATCCAGATGTAGATTTGGATTTCGCTTCTGGCTTTGAGGCCAATCCGCATGAATTATTACAAACAGGGGAATTCGATCTGCTTATTACCGCTGATCCGATTGAACTAAAGGGCATAGAGTATTTCCCGATTTTTGAGTATGAGTCGCGTTTGGTGCTATCGAATACTCATCCTTTAGTGCGTTCCCAAAGTATTAGCGTCCAGGAATTGGCGGAAGAAACACTGATTACCTATCCAGTGGACAAGCACCGTCTGGACATCATGTCACACCTGTTTATTCCAGCGAATATTTTACCTAAACAGATTCGCATCACCGACTTGACTCAAATGCTGATTCAACTGGTTGCCAGTGGTCGGGGAATTGCAGCCTTGCCAGATTGGGTAGTGAATGAATATGAGCAAAAAGGCTGGGTGACTTCACGCCGTTTGAATTGTATAGCCCCGAATGGACTGCGCCGGACTTTATATGCAGGTTATCGAACTGAAGAAAAGCAGAAAGATTATTTCGAAGGATTTTTAAAGCAGCTTGACCGATTCTCTAAAAAGAGAATCACATATTATGATTAAGTGGTGATAAAGGTTTCCTCTCGACTCTTTAAAACTATTCTTTTTGATGACGCTTTCAGTCAATTAGATCAATAAATATACAATTCTAAAACAGGCTTACTCTCGTTTTAGGTGAAAGATGGGAAGAGTAGGACTCAACTAATAGATGAGATATTGAAGAGTTCTTAAGTAGTCTAAAACCTATTCTGAAAGAAGAGGTGAGATCATGAATATCGCAAAGAATACCATCTGTCTTTGGTACGATCATGATGCTGAAGAAGCCGCACGATTTTATGCAGAAATTTTTCCAAATTCATCTGTAGGTGCCGTCGTTCTTGCACCTGGAGATTATCCCTCTGGTAAAGCAGGTGATGTCATCACAGTAGACTTTACCGTACTGGGTATTCCATGTATTGGTTTAAACGGAGGACCTGTATTTCAGCATAATGAATCTTTCTCATTTCAAGTCGCTACAGAGGATCAGGAAGAAACTGACCGCTATTGGAATGCGATCGTCAATAATGGTGGTCAGGAAAGTGAATGCGGATGGTGTAAGGATAAATGGGGAGTATCTTGGCAAATCATCCCTAAAGCTTTACTTAAAGCATCATACAGTTCAGACCATGGTGTTGCTAAAAGAGCCTTTGATGCCATGATGACCATGAAGAAAATTGATGTCGCTGCAATTGAAGCTGCCATCCGAGGCTAAGGCATGGTCTCGATATCAGTGATTAATGCCATGTATTTAGTTTAAGCGTTTGGCCTTATTACTTATATAAAGTGAGAGGTCATTGATAATAATCAGAAGTTCATCCTTTAAGGTATAGCCAGTGAGTTGCTTATGGCGGCCGCTGGCTAAAATCTATTTAAGCCTTCACAATAAATAATTTTTCTTTTTTAAAATAAGTAGATGAAACTCGAAGATATCTCTGAAGGTGAAGATTCATATTTGAAATATTTGGCTTAATGTAAGATGATAAAATAGTAAGTGACTAAAATTTAAAATCTTATTTCATCTGCTAGAAGAACGAGAAAGACATGCCTCATTCCCATCATCATGAAAAACACTATATACAACGTTCTGGCTGGTTGCGTGCCGCAGTGCTTGGTGCCAATGATGGAATTATTTCCGTGACCAGTCTGGTTGTCGGGATGGCAGCCAGTGGTGCTTCCTCACAAACACTTTTGATTGCTTGTGTTGCTGGCCTGATTTCTGGTGCAGCCTCGATGGCAGCTGGGGAATATATCTCGGTCAAGTCGCAACAGGATATTGAAAAAAATGATCTCGCCATGGAAGAGCGGGAATTAAATCTGCATCCCGTACATGAATTAAGAGAGCTAAAAAATATTTATATCAAGCGAGGTTTAGAAGCTGATCTGGCCGAAGAAGTGGCAAAACAGCTTACTGCACATAATGCCTTGGATGCGCATGCGCGTGATGAAATTGGAATTCTGGAACAGACAGCTGCCCGGCCCTTTACGGCGGCATTTTCTTCAGCATCAGCATTTACGGTAGGTTCTTTATTTCCATTGGTATCCATTTTGGTTTTGCCTTCACATTTGCTAGATCAGGGCGTCATGCTGGTGGGAGTGCTTAGTCTGGGAATGATGGGAGCATTAGCCAGTTATGCGGGCGGTGGCAGTATGTGGAAAGGCGCACTGCGTGTCATGATTTGGGGCATCGTTGCCATGCTATTCAGTTTCTGGATTGGCTCTCTATTTAATGTTACTACCATGTAATTATTTAAAAAATATGGAATAAATTTATATTGTTCTCTATATGTCCAAAATTCAAGTGAAGTACATAATCTTGAATTAAAATTTTCCTCATTGAATTGTATTAGACACATCTAGATTTTTAAGTAACTAACTCATTTAAAAAAATTAAATTTTAACTACAAGTTTTTCTTTAATTAAAAATACCTAATTTGATTATATGCTTCCTTGCACTAAAGCTGTGCCAAAAGGCGCAGTGAAGTGGCAATTTTAAAATCTGGATATGAATATTCTCAGGAAAATAAGAAAGAGCTTGGTTCTCAGTCACTATAATTTAGAAAAAATATAAAAGTACCTCTAGATAATTAATATAAATACAAATACTTATTCGTATAACTATTTTATTGGCACGCTTTGTGCTTATTAGAATTTGAGTCAAAGACGACTCTAAAGAAATTTGTAAGACGGCCAATGACGTCCGTTCTGATCGCATCTGGTGTGCAGCGATTCGCATAGCAGATAAGCCTATACGTTCAGTTCTGGAAGGAGATGGTGATGTCTTCAAATTTATATGAAAAGAAAGCAACAAAAATAAGTCTTTTGAATTTCAGCAGCGCAGCAATGAGAGCCTTCCATATGAGTTGGCTCGCGTTTTTTGTCTGCTTCTTTGCCTGGTTCGCCTGTGCACCGCTGATGCCTGTAATCGCAGGTGAATTCAGCTTAACCAAAGATCAAATCGCCAATATCAATATTGCAGCAGTCGCAATCACTATTCTGGTTCGACTGATTGTCGGTCCGCTATGTGACAAATATGGTCCCCGGAAAACCTATACCGCATTACTCGTACTCGGCAGTATCCCGGTCTTTGGTGTAGCCTCTGCGAATAGCTATGAATCCTTTCTGTTTTTCCGCTTACTGATTGGTGCCATTGGTGCCAGTTTCGTGATTACCCAATATCACACCAGCATCATGTTTGCGCCGAATGTGGTCGGTACTGCGAATGCGGCATCTGCAGGTTGGGGAAATGCCGGTGGTGGTGCAACTCAAGCCTTGATGCCCTTACTTCTAGCTGCGTTGGTGATGTTCGGTATTGAACAGGCGATGGGCTGGAGAATTGCACTGATCGTTCCAGGCCTAATGATGGTGATCGTCGGTGCATTGTACTGGAAATTCACTCAGGACTGTCCACAAGGCAACTTTAAAGAACTGCGTGCAGCAGGAATCCAGGTAGGTAGCGAGAAAAAAGGTGGCATGGCAATTCTGATGCATGCTGCACGTAACTACCGTGTCTGGATTCTATTTGGCGCTTATGCGGCCTGTTTCGGTATCGAAATCTTCATTCATAACATCGTAGCCATGTACTACGTAGAAAACTTCAGCTTTGGTTTAAAAGAAGCAGGTATGACGGCCGGGATCTTCGGTCTGCTAGCACTATTTGCCCGTGCACTGGGTGGCATCGTTTCAGACAAAGTTGCCATCAAAAAAGGCCTGGACGGACGTACCAAAGTGCTGTTTGCCATGATCTTGATGGAAGGCTTATTCCTGATTTTATTCTCGCAAATGAACAGTGCCATGCTGGCCATCATCACCATGACTGTCTTCGCATTATTTACCCACATGGCATGTGGTGCAACGTATGCGCTGGTGCCATTTATTGACCGTGATGCCTTAGGTGGTGTGGCCGGCATTATCGGTGCAGGCGGTAACGTGGGTGCGGTCGCCGCAGGATTCTTACTTAAAGGCATGCTGGATATTCAAACCTGTCTGATGGCACTTGGCGGCCTGGTCGTGATTGCAGCAAGTTTTGTTCTGATGATTCGCTTCTCGGTTGAGCATAAGGCCAAAGAGCAAAAGCTATATGAAGAAGCTGTTCTTGAACGAAACAACCTGGCTTAAAACATAAGATACAAGATTTAGAAAATTTAGGAGAAGGAATATGAAACTGGTAATGATTGGCCATGGCATGGTAGGACACAAATTTATTGAATCTGTGCTTGAGCATGCGGGTGATGAGGTTGAAATCACTATTCTGGCAGAAGAGCCGCGTCTGGCTTATGACCGTGTACATTTAACTGAATATTTCACTGGAAAATCAGCCAAGGATTTAACCCTTTGCCGTAACGACTTTGCAGATGCGTATGGAATTGATCTGCGTTTGAGTACCAAAGCGACTGCAATCGATACTGTTAATAAAACAGTCACCACTAATCATGGCGATGTGATTGCTTATGACAAACTGGTTTTAGCTACCGGCTCCTATGCTTTTGTGCCGCCAATTCCTGGTAATGACCGTGAAAATTGCTTTGTTTACCGTACTATTGAAGATCTGGATGCCATTCGTGCAGCGAGCTTGAATGCCAAAAACGGTGTCGTGATTGGTGGTGGTTTGCTGGGGCTGGAAGCGGCAAAAGCGCTGCGTGACCTGAATCTGGAAACGCATGTGGTCGAATTCGCACCACGCTTAATGGCAGTACAGATTGATGATCTTGGCGGTAAAGTATTACGCAGCAAAATCGAAGATCTGGGCGTTAAAGTCCATACCCAAAAAGCCACCTCGTCTATTGAAGATGGTGTCAATGCCAAGCACGTGATGAAGTTTGGTGATGGTGCTGAGCTGGAAACTGACATCATTCTGTTCTCTGCAGGGATCCGTCCACGTGATGAGCTAGCACGTCAAAGTGGGCTGGCGATTGGTGAGCGCGGTGGTATCGTGATCAATGATTACTGCCAGACATCAAATCCGGACATTTACGCGATTGGTGAATGTGCGCTGTGGAATAACAAGATTTTTGGTCTGGTTGCACCAGGCTATGACATGGCACGTATTGCTGCGAAACATGTCCTACAAGAAGAATGTGCAGCATTTGCTGGCGCAGACATGAGCACCAAGTTGAAACTGATGGGCGTTGATGTTGCATCAGTTGGTGATGCACATGCCATGACACCAGGTTCACTGAGCTACTTCTATGCCGATGAAGCAGCGCAGATCTACAAAAAAATCGTAGTTAATGCTGAAAAAACCAAACTGCTCGGTGCAGTGCTGGTCGGTTGTGCCAAAGAATATAACGACCTGCTGCAAATGATGCTAAATGGTCTGGAAATCCCGGAAAATCCGGAAAGCCTGATCATGCCGGGCTTTGATCAAGCGACTGCAAAAGCAGGCGGTAGCGGTGTAGACCTGCTCCCAGACAGCGCAACGATCTGTTCATGTAATAACGTATCTAAAGCGGATATCTGTTCAGCGATTGCCGATGGTTCAACTTCACTAGGCGCTCTGAAAAAATGCACCAAAGCTGCTACAGCTTGTGGTGGCTGTGCACCGCTGGTGACGCAAGTTCTGAAATCTGAGTTACAACGTCAAGGCGTAACAGTAAATAACCATCTCTGCGAACACTTTGCTTATTCACGCCAGGAACTGTATCACCTGGTTCGTGTGAATGAAATCAAGACCTTTGATGACCTGATCCAGCAACATGGTCATGGTCTGGGCTGTGATATCTGTAAGCCAACAGTGGCAAACATCCTGGCATCTTGCTGGAACGACTTTGTCCTGAAACCAAGCCATGCCGGCCTGCAAGACAGTAACGACTACTACCTCGGTAACATTCAAAAAGATGGTACTTACTCTGTCGTTCCTCGTATGGCAGGTGGTGAAGTCACTCCAGATGGTCTGATCGTAATTGGTCAAATTGCTAAAGAATATGGTCTGTACACCAAATTGACTGGCGGCCAGCGTGTCGATATGTTTGGTGCGCAACTGCATCAATTACCAGAAATCTGGGAAAAACTGATCAATGCCGGTTTTGAATCAGGTCATGCCTACGGTAAATCGCTGCGTACCGTGAAATCTTGTGTCGGCAGCACCTGGTGCCGTTATGGTGTAGATGATTCTGTGGGCTTGGCGATCTATCTGGAAAACCGCTATAAGGGCTTACGTTCTCCACACAAACTGAAAATGGCGGTGTCTGGCTGTACCCGTGAATGTGCCGAAGCACAAAGCAAAGACGTTGGTGTGATTGCTACTGAAAAAGGCTGGAACCTGTATGTCTGCGGTAACGGCGGTATGAAACCACGCCACGCGGAACTGCTGGCATCAGATCTGGATACACAAACTTTAGTCCGCTATATCGACCGTTTCTTCATGTTCTATATCCAGACGGCTGATCGTCTGCAACGTACTTCAGTATGGCGCGACAACCTCGAAGGCGGCTTAGATTATCTGAAAGATGTCATCGTCAATGACTCACTGGGTCTGGCAACAGAACTCGAGCGTCGTATGGAGCATGTGGTGGGCACTTATCAGGATGAATGGCGTACTGCAGTTGAAGATCCAGAAGTCCGTAAACGTTTCAAAACCTTTATTAATGCCAAGGCTGAACAGCAAAACGATCCGCACGTTCAATTTACTGAAGTGCGCGGTCAGATCCGTCCAAAAACTGAAGCTGAACGCAATGCCAGCCGTATTCCGGTAGTTGAAGCCTGATTCAAAGAATAAAGGAGCAAGAATATGACAATGTTTAAAGATATGAATGAACTGAATTGGGTTGAAGTGTGTGCACTGGATGACATTACCCCAAATACTGGCGTTGCAGCTTTGGTGGAAGATCAGCAAATTGCGATCTTTCGTGTAGGTTCAGAAAAACGTGTTTATGCACTCAGTAACCAGGATCCATTTAGTAAAGCATTTGTGATGTCACGCGGCATCATTGGTGATCTGCAAGGTGAACGTGTTGTCGCTTCACCAATTTACAAGCAACATTTCAGTCTGGCGACTGGCCGCTGTCTGGAAGATAAAGATCAAAAACTGCTGGTATTTCCAAACAAAATTGAAAATGGCAAGGTGTTCATTAGCCCCGTGCCACAAAAAACCTATATCACCAATAACGGTGTTTCACCGGAAAAAATGAAACTGGTACTGGTCGGTAATGGTCTGGCAGGCATGCGTTGTCTGCAAGACCTGCTGGATATGGCACCAGACCGTTATGAAATTACTGTGATTGGTGAAGAGCCGTGGGGTAACTACAACCGCATCATGCTGTCGCCAGTGCTTTCTGGCGAGAAAACCATTGATGACATCATGCTACATCCGCATGCATGGTATGCCGACAAAGGTATCCGTCTGGTTGCAGGTGATCCAGCGGTTCGTATCGATCGTCTGCGTAAGCAGGTTTATACCGAAAAAGGCGAAGTGATCAGTTATGACCGTTTAATTCTGGCGACGGGTTCCAAACCATTCGTTCCGCCAATTCCAGGTAGCGACTTAAAAGGTGTACTCAGCTTCCGCGACATCTATGATGTAAATACCATGCTGGACTACTGCAAAACCAAGAAAAATGCGGTGGTGATTGGTGGTGGTCTACTGGGTCTGGAAGCAGCTTACGGTCTGAAACAGCAAGGCATGAATGTCACAGTATTGCATCTGATGGATCGTATCATGGATCGTCAGCTGGACAGCAAAGCCAGTCAGATGCTGAAAACAGCGATTGAGCAGAAAGGTATCACCATCCTGACTGAAGCCAATACCGAATGCTTAATTGGTGAAGAAGGTCATGTGACCCAAGTGAAACTCAAAGATGGCACCGTGCTGGAAGCTGATTTGGTGGTCTTCGCAGTTGGTATTCGTCCAAATATCGCATTGGCGCAAAGTGCCGGTTTGCGTTGCAACCGTGGTGTGCTAGTGAATGACACCATGCAGACTTTTGACCCAAGTATTTATGCGATGGGTGAATGTATCGAGCACCGTGGTCAAACCTTTGGTCTGGTTGAACCACTTTGGGGCCAGGCGTTCATTTGTGCATCACATCTGGCCGAGCATGGCAGCCTGACCTTTAAATCGCCAACGGTTCCGACTCAGCTGAAAGTGAGTGGTTGTGATGTGTTCTCTGCAGGTGACTTCGAACCAAAAGATGATTTTGAAGATATCGTACTGAATGATGAAAAGCGTCAGATCTATAAACGCATTATTATTCAAAAGGATAAAGTCATTGGTGCGGTGCTGTTTGGTGATACGGAAGACGGTACCTGGTATGCCGAACTGATTGCAGATCAGACACCGATCACTTCGATTCGAAATAAACTGCTGTTTGGTCGGGATTTTGCATTAAAGAAAGCAGGGTAAAAAATCAATTTGTCATGGTGAAACCAAGATCCGCGGAAACGTCATCCGCAACTGTTTGAGCCAAGACAAAATATGAAAATGAATGTTTCTGCGACCTTTTTGATACATGCCGGATGAGGGCGAGTTTTGCGGATGACAATGGTTTTGCCTACTTTTCCCGAAAGAAAAGTAGGTCGAACCGAAGGTTGATCCAAATAAATGAGTTGCATTGAAAAGACACCGTTGTAATGAACCTTTTTTGAAAAGAATTAAATTGTGTTTCAACTCCTAAGGAGCATCCATGAACAGTATTCCCGTTGTGGAAATTGAAAGCTCCACAGAATTAAAAACTAAAACCACACAGACCACGTGCCCATATTGTGGCGTGGGTTGTGGTGTGACTGCACATGTAACGTCGACCACATCAGCTCCGAAAGTGACTGTTGAAGGTGATGCCAACCATCCTTCTAATTTCGGCAAGTTATGCATCAAAGGCAGTAATCTAGCAGATACTTTAGGATTGGAAACCCGTCTACTACAGCCAATGCTGGGTCGGAAAGATCAGCGTGAAGACACGAGTTGGGATACTGCAGTTTCGTCCATTGCCAATAAATTTCAGCAATGTATCGACCAGTATGGTCGTGACAGCATTGCCTTTTATGTCTCGGGTCAGCTGCTGACTGAAGACTATTATGTAGTGAACAAATTCGTCAAAGGCTATCTCGGTACTGCAAACATCGATACCAATTCACGTCTGTGTATGTCTTCAGCTGTTGCTGCACATAAACGAGCTTTTGGCGAAGATTTGGTTCCAGCCAGCTACGAAGATTTCGAACATACTGACATGGTGGTACTGGTCGGTTCCAATACCGCTTGGTGTCATCCAGTGCTGTATCAGCGCATTATGAAAGCCAAGGAACAGCGCGACCTGTTTGTGGTCGTGGTTGATCCGCGTTTTACCAGTACCTGTGAAGCAGCAGATCTACACCTACCAATTCTGCCAGGTCAGGATGTGGCGCTGTTTAATGGCTTATTGCAGTACCTCTGGAAAAATAGTCACGCAGACCAAGAATTTATTGCTCAACATACACAAGGCTTGGAGCAAGCCTTAGTACAAAGTGAAGCTGAGTCTCCGATTCAAGAAGTTGCTCAACGTACCGGTATTGCAGTCGAGAAACTGCAAACTTTTTATCAGAAATTCGCTCAAACTGAAAAAGTCATGACTCTATTTTCAATGGGGGTCAATCAGTCTTCGCAAGGGGTGAATAAAGCCAACAGTATTATTAACTGTCATTTGCTCACCGGTAAAATCGGTAAACTCGGTGCAGCGCCATTTTCCATGACCGGTCAGCCAAATGCGATGGGAGGGCGTGAAGTCGGTGGTCTGGCCAATATGCTGGCTGCACATCTGGATTTAGAAAATTCGGGACATCAGCAGTTGGTACAAAGCTTCTGGCAAAGTCCAACCATCGCGACTCAGGTTGGCCTCAAAGCAGTCGATTTATTCCAAGCCGTTGAAAGTGGCAAGATTAAAGCGATCTGGATTATGGCAACTAATCCGGTAGTCAGCTTACCAGATGCCGATCAGGTTAAACGTGCCCTGGACAAATGTAAATTCGTGGTGGTGTCTGATATCTGTCAGGACACGGATACCACACAATATGCTGATGTCTTGTTACCCGCTTTAGGTTGGGGTGAAAAAGATGGCACCGTGACCAATTCGGAACGTCGTATTTCACGTCAGCATGCATTTTTGGATGCACCGGGTGAAGCCAAAGCGGACTGGTGGGCGATCAGTCAGGTGGGTCAGAAGATGGGTTTCACAGGTTTTGATTTTAATAATAGCCATGACATTTTTCTGGAGCATGTCCGATTATCTGCCGAGCAAAACTCTGATTTAAGTCAGCGATCTGAAACGCCATATTTCCGTTATTTCAACTTGCAAGGCTTAAGTAATTTAACTGCACAAGAATATGACGAACTGGATCCAGTGCAGTGGCCAGTTTGGGATAAGCATCAAGATGCGAAATCTGTCACCCGGTTATTTGCTCAAGGTCAGTTCAGTCATGCGGATGGCAAAGCCAAGTTTATTGCTACCACAGCGATTGATCCGGTAAATCTGGTTTCCAGTGAATATCCTTTAATTTTAAATACCGGCCGAATCCGTGACCAATGGCATACCATGAGCCGTACCGGTTTATCGGCGAATTTGAGTACGCACCGTGCCGAACCTTACTGTGAAATTCACCCGAATGATGCACTAAAATACGGGATTCAGGATGGTGAATTGGTTGAGGTGAAATCGCAGTGGGGCAATTGTGTCTTGCGTGCGACTATTAGTGACAATATCCGCCGTGGACAGGTCTTTGCACCCATTCACTGGAATGATCAGGTCGCATCCGATGCGCGTATTGGCAAACTGGTGAATCCGGTAGTGGATGCTATTTCGGGTGAGCCAGAATTCAAGCATACTCCGGTTATCATCCATCCATTTTATAGCCAGTGGCAAGGCGTATTTTATGTGCGTCAAGGCTTTGAAAAAATCGTACAGCCGTCGATTGAAGCCACCGTGTGGTGGACTAAAATCACTACCAGCAAGGCAGTACGTTATGAACTGGCAGACCGGAAGAAATTTAGCTACACCACTGAGCATTTAAAAGAATTATTGCCATTTCAGGATGAAAGTTTTGAATGGCTGAATCTTGAAGATCAGACCGCCCATATCAGTCATAGCGTGATACTTCAGGATGGTCATGTGATTGCCAGCCTATATATTGCACCGAAGGCCTTATTGCCGGACCGTGACTGGGTGGCAAGTCTGTTTAAACGTGAACGTTTAAGTGCTATGCACCGTAAAGCCTTACTTGCCGGACAACCAATGTCGATGGCAAATAATGAAGGTCCACTGGTCTGTAGCTGTTTTAAAGTCGGTAAAAACCGCATCATTGAAACCATTAAAACTAAAAATATTACGGATGAAAAACAGGTGACCGCATGTTTAAAAGCCGGAGGGAATTGTGGTTCGTGTTTACCTGAAATCCGTGGCCTGATTAAAACATGTCAATTGGAGACGGTAGAATGAAAAAAGGAGCCGAGAGAGAAAATAATAAAACAGCCTATCCGCGTACTGATCTGGTGATCCTGGCGGGTGGACAGGCAAGACGCATGAATGGCATTAACAAACTGTTGCAGAAATTCGATGACCAGATTCAGCTGATCAAGATTCACCAACAGCTGAAATCGAATGTTGCACAGGTCTGGATTAACAGCCATCGCGACTATTCCATTTACCAGAAACTTATTCCCAGTGTTCATTATTATCAAGATGATGAGCCGGGCTTTCAGGGGCCGTTAATGGGCATGAAAAGTGCCTGGTCGCATGTGCAGTCGGATTATGTACTGTTTGTCCCTTGTGACCTAACTTATATTCCTTCCAAAGTATTGCTCAAGTTACACCAGGCTCTAGCCAAAAATAGTCTGGCTCAAGTGGCCTATGTGGAAATTAACGGCAAGCCACTTTATCCATTTTGTCTGGTCAAACGCAGCAGTCTGGCAACCCTGAACTTACATCTTGAACAGGAACAGCGCAGTCTTAAACACTGTTTTGCTGATTTGCACGCACAAGTGGCACGTTTTAAAAATCGTGCGCTATTTTTTCACAGTATTAACTCGCTGGATGAACTGCAACAGTATCAACAGCTCAAATTTCTGCACTAAAAACTGAATATTTTGCCTTTGGCACAAAGTTGGAACACTTATTGCAAATCTAATTATTACAAGATTGGGCGATTTGAGTTTCGCGCACTGCATATGTGCAACAACCCGCCCAATGCCTGAAGATGGATGTTCAACATGAATATGATGACACAGCTTAAAAATGATGCCTTGTTTGTCGATCAGTTCGGTCGTGGCAAGCGCAAGCTAAGGATTTCAGTGACTGATCGCTGTAATTTTAAATGTGTTTATTGTATGCCTGAACATCCGGAATGGATGAAAAAACACGATCTGCTCAGTTTTGAAGAGCTGTATCAATTTTGCGATTTTATGGTGCGTCATGGCATTCAGTATATCCGCATTACCGGTGGTGAGCCTTTAATGCGTCAGGGCGTAGTGCATTTTGTTGAACAACTGCAAGCGCTGAAAAAGCTGGGACTACAACGCATTTCCATGACCACCAATGCACATTATTTAAAACAATATGCACAAGCCTTAAAGCAGGCAGGACTGGATGACCTGAATATCAGCCTGGACAGTCTGGATGCTGATCAGTTTAAACAGCTGACCCAAAAAGATTTAGCACCTGTGCTGGAAGGAATTCAGGCAGCACAAGTTGCTGGATTACCGATTAAGATCAATACCGTATTGATGCAGGGTATAAATGACGATCAGATCCTGCCATTGGCGCGCTGGTCAGTTCAGCAAAACATTGTCTTGCGCTTTATCGAATTTATGCCACTTGATGGTGATCACAATTGGTCTACTGAGCATGTAGTCAGTGAACAATACATTTTAGAAACTTTGGCGACTGAATTTACGCTCACTCAAAAAACTAATAATTCTGCCCAATCAGCTTCGGAACCCGCACGCCAGTATCTGATTGATGGCCATCCGATTGGAATTATTTCAACCATTACCAATTCATTTTGTGGCAGCTGTGACCGCTTGCGATTGACTGCACAAGGTGAATTTTATAACTGCCTGTTTGCACCTCAAGGCTTGAATCTTAAAAAGGAAATCAAATCACTAAATTCATCTGTCGCTCTAAGTGAGTTGAATTTGTATGGTGCTTTATCCCGATATATCTGGAACAAAGAACAGGGCTTTCATGCCATAGAGCAGCGTTTAAAAAATCAAAGTATGAATCAAAACAGCCGCAAAATTAGTATGCACATGATAGGAGGCTAAGATGTCACAGATCAGAATCAGAATTGAAGCCTTCGGTGCGGTAGAGCGACAGTTACCGCAAGATCTCGAAATTATCTGCAAATCTCAAAGTACCGTATCTGAAGTTTTGAATCAGGTGGGACAAGATTATCCTGATGCATTTGGCATGATTGAACGCTGTGCCTGTGCCATTGGTGAAGACATCATTTCACGTCAGACACCTCTTAATGCTGACAGTACTTTGGTGCTGTTGTCACCTGTCGCAGGAGGCTGAAATGAGCGAATTCAAGCAATTTTCTAGGATTCAAGATACTACTTTAGATCTGGAAAGTTTTGATCCGATCCAGTCTTTTCCTGAATGTGGTGGAGTTGGAGTATTTATTGGAACGGTACGCAATCACCATGAAGGTAAAGCAGTCAAGGCACTGAAATATACGGCCTATGCACCTGTTGCAGAAAAAATGATTCGCCAGATTGAACAGGAAATCCAGGCCAAATACGGCGTGTCCTATGTGCGGGTGATTCATCGAATTGGGGCATTAGATATTGGTGAAAAAGCCATTATTGCAATTGCTTATGCTGCACATCGACATGAGGCTTTTGCTGCTTGTGAGGAAGCAGTAGAGCGGGTCAAACATGAGGTGCCAGTCTGGAAAGAAGAGTTTTATATGGATGGCAGCAGTCAATATGTTGAGGGGTGTTGTATCCGTAAAGATGTAGAAATTACTCATACGCATCGTCATTCAGAACATTCAGATGAGACGCATCAACATTGTCATCATGCCAAAGAGAATACACCATTCATCTATCAATGGCCGATATAAGTCAGAACAGACACACGTTTTAAGAAGAAATGAACTATAGGAACATGCAATGAAAAATGTCGGGATGAAAGCAGAAAGTTATCGGACTGCAGTAGCTACAGGGATTCTGCATGCACCGCCACATTGCATTGAATTATTACGGAATGGCAATACGGAAAAGGGTGATGCACTAAAGACAGCTCGCATCGCCGGGATTTTAGGGGCTAAACGAACCGATGAACTGATTCCACTTTGTCATCCCTTACCAATTTATCGTGCAGATGTGGAATATGAACTGTTTGATGCACATGTCGAAATTATTGCCACAGTAGAGACTATTGGTCCAACTGGTGTGGAAATGGAAGCCTTGACTGCCGTTAGTCTGGCTGGATTAACCCTCTATGACATGCTCAAACCACATTGTGAACCGGAAGACTTATGTCTGGATCAATGTAAATTGCAAAAGAAAAAAGGCGGTAAATCGCATTTTACCCGTGTCTTAAAAGAAGCCTTGCCAGCATCCATCATTGTGCTTTCAGATACAGTCGCTGCCGGTAAAAAACCGGATACAGCAGGGCAAAATGTCCTGGAAATATTACAAGAAGCCAATTTTGAAAATATTGCCTATCAGGTAATTCCAGATGATCCTGAACAGTTATTGGCATTGGTTCATCAACAGAAAAATGACTATCCATTGATCCTGACTGTAGGTGGAACAGGCTTAGGTCCTAAAGATTTAACCGTTGAAACTTTACAGCCTTTACTGAAACGGGAAATTCATGGACTCATGGAAGCTTCACGCAGTTTCGGCCAGAAACGAACGCCGTATGCGGCTTTAAGTCGTGGCGTTGCTGGCTATATTGATAACAGTTTGATAATGACTTTACCGGGCAGCCGACAAGGGGCAAAAGAGTCTTTAATTGCTATACTACCAGCGTTGGTACATTTATTTGATGTGCAGAAAAATATTCCACATCAAGGTGGTTATCAATAATGTCTGGATGCGGAGCAGAACATGGTCTGATTACAGTAGATCAGGCTTTAGAATTAATTTTGCAGCATACTCAAGTGTTAGCAACTGAACGATTGAAGTTGAATCAGGCCTTAAATCGTTATCTGGCAGAGGATATTTATTCTGGGATTAATCTACCGTTATTTTCGCAAAGTGCCGTAGATGGTTATGCATTGTGTACCCAATCTGCAATTGAACCAGAACGCGAATTCCAACTGATTGGTGAAATTCGGGCGGGACAACAGGGTGAACTGAAACTTCAGGATGGTCAGGCAGTCAGGATTTTTACTGGCGCTAAAATTCCGCTTGGGACTACTACGGTCGCACGTCAGGAAATTGTTCAAGTGATTGATTCATCCAAAATCAAAATTATGGAACAGCTCAGCGCTCATGCCGATATTCGCGATGTGGGCGAAGAAATTTCAGTCGAGCAATTATTGGCCAATAAAGGTCAGCAACTGTCAGTCGGTGCAATTGCCTCTTTAAGCATGGCGGGGATCAATACTGTTGAGGTTTTTCAATATCCTAAAGTGGCTGTGGTCATTACAGGTGATGAAGTTGCTGAAAGTATAGAAGACTTTGTAGCGGGTAAAATCTTTGATGCCAACGGTCCCTTGATTGAAGCCTGGTTTCAGCAAGCCGGGCAGCAGGTTGAAATTTTTCATGTTGCAGATACTGAGGCGGCAGTACGGAATCTCATTCAAGAATTATCAGCAAGCTATGACCTGATTTTAACCACAGGCGGTGTATCTGTCGGAGATTATGATTTCATTCGGCCTGTAGCACTAGATTTAGGCTTTGAACAGATATTCTGGAAAGTAAAACAGAAGCCGGGCAAGCCGATGTTCTTTGCCCAGCTACAGCGAAATGATAGTTCACATTGTTATCTGCTGGGTTTGCCGGGAAATCCCGCAGCAGTGTATGTCGGCATGCAGATCTACACCGCAACTTTATTAAATGCCTTACAAGGACACAAATCTCAGCCGAACTGGTTTAATGCTGTACTCACCCATGATCTGAAAATGAATGCCAGAGAGCGCTTTTTAAGAATGTCTGCCAGCTTTGAGCAGTCGGTTTTACGAGTTAAAAGTCTGTCTAAGCAGCAATCACATATGCTGAGCAATCTCATGCAGGCCAATTGTCTGGTTCGCATTCCGGCAGGAAAAAGCCTGAAAGAAGGGGATCTTGTTCAAGGCTTATTTATTCACTGATAAGGGTAGATGCACATGAAAAAATCTCTGTTTTTATCCATGTGCATTGCCATGATGTTTTCCTCAGTCCATGCAGGAACAGTGAAGGTTTACGCCGCAGCGAGTCTAAATAATGCTGTGACCGAAATTTCCAGGATTTACCAAGCCCAACATCCACAAACTAAGATTATTTCCGTATTTGGTGCATCTTCTGCTTTAGCCAAACAGATCGAAGCAGGAGCTAGTAGTGATCTATACTTTTCAGCTGATCAGGATTGGATGAATTATCTGGTACACAAGAAACTTATAAATTCCAGTTCAGTTCATCCCATCCTGTTAAATCAGTTAGTGGCGATCAGCCCGAAACATCTGAATATTCATTTTAAACCCCAGTCCAGTTTTAATTTTGCCCAGTCCTTTAAAGGTTATGTATGTACCGGGCAAATGGAATCAGTGCCTGCCGGAAAATATGCCAAGCAAAGTCTGACCAAACTGAACTGGTTAAATGGCTTGAAAGGACGAATTGTTGGAACGGATGATATACGCTCGGCTTTGGCTTTCGTCGAACGCGGTGAATGTGAAGTGGGGATTGTCTATAAAACTGATGCCTTGATCAGCCGAAAAGTAAAAATCATCGGTACTTTCCCAGCAAATTTACATAGTCCGATTATTTATCCTTTAGCTTTGACATGGCAAGGCGCACAGAATAAAGAAGCAGTGCAATTTGAACAATTTATACAAAAAAGTGCGCAGGCTAAAGCCATCTTTCAAAAATATGGATTTAGGCTGAACCCCTAGACAATGGCTGGAGAAATAACTGCAAGATGTTAAGTCCAGAAGAACTCAGTGCGCTCTACCTGTCTGCCAAGGTGGCCAGCTTTGCGACCTTATTCTGTTTACCTTTTGCAGTAGCATTGGCTTGGGTTTTGGCCAGATATGAATTTCGGCTTAAGTTTCTGGTCGAAGCATGTTTGCAATTGCCGATGGTGCTGCCACCTGTGGTTTTGGGTTATCTGCTTCTGATACTGTTTGGTAATCAAGGCATGATTGGCCAATATCTCAATACACTCGGGTTGCAACTGGCATTTAACTGGAAAGGGGCGGTATTGGCCTCGATGATTGTGGCATTTCCGCTGATGGTGCAACCGATACGTTTGTCATTTCAGCTTATGAACCAGCAACTCGAACATATCGCAGGTTCATTGGGAGCAGCACCGTGGAAAGTGTTTTGGAGTATCAATTTACCTCTGGCGATTCCCGGTATGCTGATTGGCAGCATCTTATGTTTTAGCCGCAGTCTGGGTGAGTTTGGTGCCACCATTACTTTTGTGGGCAATATTCCGGATGAAACCCGCACTATTCCCATCGCAATTTATTCCTTACTGCAACAACCAAATGGTGAAGAAATGGCGATGCGTCTGGTGACATTGTCTATTTTCTTGGCATTTACTGCTTTAATTGCCAATTATTTTATTTTGCAAAACTATCAACGGAAATTAGGAGGCTGAAATGTTGAAATGTAATTTTCATTATCAACAAGCCGATTTCGGGTTGAATATTAAACTGGAAATGTCGCAGCAACTGTTAGGGATCGTGGGTACATCTGGAAGTGGAAAAAGTACTTTACTCAAAAATATTGTTGGACTATTAAAACCTGACCAAGGATATATTCAGTTTAATCAGCAGGATTTAATCAATACAGAAAAGAAAATTAATATTCCAATGCATCAGCGCAAGATTGCATTAGTTTTCCAGAATGCTTTGCTGTTTCCACATATGAATGTGCAGCAGAACCTATGTTATGCAGAAAAACTGGTATCTAGAGCAGATCGAAAATTCCAGTTTGAAGACATCGTGGAATTATTAGAATTAAAGCCTCTAATTTATCGCAAAGCCCATCAGCTATCAGGTGGAGAAGCGCAGCGCGTTTCTATTGGTCGGGCATTATTGTCTTCACCAAATTTGTTGCTACTAGATGAACCTTTAACGGGACTGGATCAACAGTTAAAACAGCAGATTTTACCTTTTCTAAAACGGATGAAAGATGAGCTGAATTTACCGATGATTTATGTGACCCATCATTTAGAAGAGTTAGCTTACTTAGAAGCTGAAACTGTACTGCTCAAACAGGGAACATTAATCAGGAACTGATTAACTCTAGCTGATTGAGCCGGGCAGGTTTTGCATAGTAAAAACCTTGCAGATAATCACAATGATGCGACTTTAAGCACTCAGCCTGTTCAGGGTTTTCAATTCCTTCCGCAACAACTTCCAGATCCAGCTTATGCGCTAGGGTAATCATGGCTTCAATAATGGCCTCATCTCGTGGATTGCCGGGTAAATGCTGTACAAAGCTACGATCCAGTTTGATCTCATCGATCGGAAGACTACGTAAATAACTTAAACTCGAATAACCAGTGCCAAAGTCATCCACCGACACTTTAATCCCCAAAGCCCGGACATTTTTTAAGATCTCAATGGACTTATCACCGCTGGCGATTAGCATACTTTCAGTCACTTCCAGTTTAAGCAGCTCATGCGGGAATTCAATTTCTGCTAATAATTGCTGTAGATCGCTCAGGAATCCACTTCTTTTAAACTGTAAAGGAGATAGATTGACGGCAACCGAAATTTGAGTCTCATGCTGCATATTCCAGGCTTTGACTTCCTCACAAGCCTGTCTAAGTACCCATTCGCCAATTGAGACGATTTGCCCGGTCCTTTCTGCAAAAGGAATGAAATCGGCAGGAGAAATAAAGCCTTTTTCTGGATGTTGCCAGCGGATCAAAGCTTCCAGACATTTGACCTTGCCCGTTTCACTGTCCAGAATCGGCTGATAAAACAGTTTAAACTGCTGTTCATGCAGAGCGACCATCAGTTCATGACGAAGCTGTACATAATCTACCTTCGGTAAAGGCTCTTTCGTGAAATTATACCAGTGCCAAGTATTACCCCCTTCGGCATTAGCATCACGCATGGCATCCTTGGCTGCATTGATAAACTGCTTAACGCATTTGATGTCGGGATCAGCATCAGCGACACCGATACTTGCACTCAGGTGAATATCATAGCCATCCACATGGAAAGGCTGAGATAATCCGGCGATGATTTCTTCGGCACGTACAGCAACTTGCTTGAGATCATTCATTTGAGTTAATAAAATTGCAAACTCATCCCCTGAAAATCTGGAAATCACATCTTCAGGCTGCAGATTTTGACTCAGACGATTGCCCACTAGTTTTAAAATTTTATCGCCAATATCATGACCGAGGCTTTGATTCAAAGGTTCAAAATCATCCAGATCCAGATATAAAAGCACTAGATTTGCAGAACCACTCTGCGCTAGATGCAGTTTTTCCTGAACCACTTCTTCAAACAGCTTATTGTTGATAAAGCCGGTTAAATGGTCATGTGATTCCTGATAAGCGATTAGTTCTTGCTGGGCAACATGCTGACTCACATCCTGTTGAATGGCAATGAAATGAGTGCACTTATGATTTTCATCAAAGACTGGACCTAGGTTTAGCTTGTTCCAGAACCAGTGTCCATCCTTACGATAATTTTTCAGGACAATCTTGATTTCAGATTTATTCTGAATGGCTTCGCTGATTTGCTGGACGCTTTCCGCGGAAGTATCAGGTCCCTGCAAGATGCGGCAATTTTTTCCTTTGAGTTCTTCCAGGCTATAACCGGTAATCTGCTCAAAGGCCGGATTAACATATTCAATAGGCTGGTCATTTTCTGCCGAGGTTAAAATAATGCCATGCGGATTTGCATCGACACTACGTTTCATTAAGCGCAGCATTTCATTGTTTTGATAACGTTCAGTAATGTCGCGTGCCACGCTAAAAATACCGACAATTTCCTCATTCACTTTAATTGGCAAAAAAGTTAAATCGAGCCAGTATTTCTGTCCTGCCGAGTTATGTGCCTGAACTTCAAGATGTCCAGTCAAGCCATGCTTGGCCTGCTCAAAGGCTTCTAAGGCAAGAGGGCGATGTTCAGGTTCAATAAAATGGTCAATTTTAGTTCCGATATGCGATTTAACACCAACTTCGTTAAAAAATTTGGTGGCCAGGTTGGCATCTACAATATTGCCGTCCAGATTATGCTCAAAAATTGCATCGGGATGAAAAGAGAAAAATGACTGATATTTATCTTTGAGATGATTTCGTTTTTTGCGTTCTTCATACAACTCAAAGGTTAAGGCGATCAGCGAAGCCGCATATTGCAGAAGGTCAATTTCATTTGGAGTAGGGGACTTAATCGAACGATAATAAGTACCAAAAGAGCCAAAAAGTTTGCCACTCCCATTGGCAATTGGTACCGACCAGCAGGCTCTTAAACCATTTTGTTTAACCAGATCTTTATATGCGACCCAGTTCGGATCATTGAATAAATCCTCACAGACCACTAAACGACGATGATATGCAGCTGCACCACAAGCGCCAACATTCGGGCCGATTTTTAGATCTTTTGAAGCTTCTACATATTCTCTGGAAAAATAGGCTGGTTCTTTTATTAAATTAAGCGTTTGTTCCTGTTCCGAATACAACATGACAGATACCAGTGCATCCGGGATTTTATCCCCTAACCATACGGTAATCGCATCTATGATATCCTCTAAGGCAGCAGCTTGACCAATCAGATTAAAAATCTCTTGGCTGGTGCCTCCATTATAAAAAGAAGTCATATTGTATCCTTAAGTATAAACCTCTATATAAACCTAGAAGTATTAGAGAAATTATACTGTTTTTTTGAATAAAAGATCTAAACCCTATAACACAATAACAAAATAATATATTTAAATTATCTACTTAATAACTGTATAAAAATATTATAACTGAGCACTTTTTTCACCTGTTACCACACGATTTCTCCCTAAATGTTTGGCTTGATATAAATTCGTATCTGCTTGTTTTAAAACTTCTTTGATATCAGACGAAGTTAAAGGCCAGTGTGCAATACCGAGTGAAACAGGGCAGAGTAAAACTTGAAGTGCGACATAAACCACCTAATTAATTTAAAGGGTTTATGGAGTATATAAAATTGTCATACCATCATCTTAACTTTGAAGATCGTACTGCATTAATGCTTGAGTCAAGAAAAGAAGGCTTTTCAGCCAGAAAATTTGCTGAACTCATTAAAAGACATCCTAGTACGATCTATCGTGAGCTTAAAAGAAATAGCATCAATGACGTTTATCAAGCTCAATATGCTTCTGATAACACCTTCGCTAGACGTAGACGCGGTCACAGAAAACTCAAAATCGACTCAATTCTCTGGAGATTTATTGTTGAAGCGATCCGTTGTTTATGGTCTCCTCAGCAAATAGCAAAGCGTTTAAAGACATTTCCTGATTTGGATCAAACAATGAATGTAAGCCATACAACGATTTATTCAACTATACGAGCATTACCAAAGGGTGAGTTGAAAAAAGACTTATTATCCTGTCTGCGTCATGAAAATAAAAAGCGAAAAGCTAACGGTGAACCTAAAAAAGATTCTATATTACAGGATATTAAAA